>NZ_MUFI01000019.1:0-68781 GCF_001996265.1 Salinivibrio sp. MA440 | reverse complement strand
GTGAGGCGTTGAGCTAACCTGTACTAATTGCCCGTGCGGCTTAACCATACAACACCCAAGAGGTTTTGGGTTGGACTCGAAATAAGCCAGTTGATTGTGGCGAGAACGAACAGCTTTCTAGATGACGTGTTTTGACTGAAAAGTGAAGACACACCAAATTTTGCTTGGCGACCATAGCGCTTTGGACCCACCTGACTCCATGCCGAACTCAGTAGTGAAACGAAGCAGCGCCGATGGTAGTGTGGGGTCTCCCCATGTGAGAGTAGGACATCGCCAGGCTCTCATTGCTTATCTTGTTGATAGCTCGATTCTTTTGATATCTGCGATGCTCATGTATTGGCATACACTGCGTGTCTCGATTCAAAATCCTCATCGCATCAAACAAGATAATCTAATTAGAGCTTAGTATTAGGCTTTAGTTAGCAAAAATTTAAGCATCAAAGCAGATATGTGTAAGACTTTGATAAGTAGAAATACGAAGCCCTGACCTAACGGTCGGGGCTTTTTTGTATTTGAGAGGTATACCAGTGCTGTAGCCTTGCGTCATCACATCCCCGCCAAACCGACATCATTTAATGTTAAATACGTGTAAGCCCTAAGCATTAGCCTAATGATTTAGGCTGTTTTGTTATGATCGGCGCCAGTACGTTCAACTCAAATCTATATCTTATTGATAAATATATTGTGATCCAATAAAGCCCCGTTTTGTGAACGGGGCTTTTTCTTTTCTATACTTTGTCTTTTCTATATTGCGTGATGGCTCGATTAGTCAATCTTACTGATTCGGCTTACACGTTCACCCGAAACGGTGCGCAGCTGCACAGGAGTGCTCACGTGAGGAGTGTTTGCCGCATCATAGGTTTGCCAGCTTGCGCCATTATCGGTTGAGTACTCAATGGCGAGTCCTGGGAACGGTGAATTCGCTTTTAGTTCGCCATTCTCTATCATCCCACCAGGAACAGGCAAACGGAAGCCAATGCCTTGTTGTTCCAATTGCGGGAACCAGTAGTTTGCTAACTGATTGGCAAAGAGGTTGTAATCCACTTTTCGCTGCGTTTGATTCGCCTCTTTCTCGTTTTGTGTGTTCGCTTCCCAATCAGCACGGTGCCAAGCACGTTCTGCCATGGCAAAGAGGCGAGGGAAGGTCATTGATTCAAACTGGCCATCGGAGCGAATGGTTTCACTCCAAACCGATGCTTGCAAACCGAGTACGTTTTCTGGACGCGTGAGCGTTTTCACTGTTGCGGCCTCGATGACCTCTTTTTTAGTAATTGGTGCGCCATTGCGTTTTGTGTTGGCATTAGCGTAGAGATCATCAGGCATAAAGCTAAACGTTTTACGGGTATCAGTAAAACGCGGTGCCCAATAGTAGCCACGCTCACTCGGATCTGGCTCGTAGGGATGGTCAAAATAGAGGTGTGTGGCTTGGTTATAGATAACGCCATAACCACTGTTAGCGAGGTTATAAGCTCGGTCGGCAACCCCCCATTCCCAGATATTTTGCCATGCATTGCCATATACCTGTTGATTGGTAAGTTGTGATCGTGGATAGACCTGATTAGTGTGCATTAAGCCGTCTTCCCAACCACCGAGATCCAGCTGATAGCGTTGGGCAATGTGTGAGATACGTTCGACAAAGTACTGACTTAAATCATCGACACTACTTACGCCTGTATCATTATTCGTTATAAAGGACTGACAAATGGGCGAGTCGGTCCATGCACCTGCGATTTCGTCACCACCAAAGTGGAATGTGCTGAGTGGCTGAACATCACGATGCGCATCAACTAAAGCGGAGACAACAGTATCGGCAAAGCGGTAGCTCGATTCCATACAAACATTGATGGCATTATCGGTGAACATTTGCACGGAAAGATACTGAGTATCGTCCTCAAAATCAGTCAGTAAATATTCCTTTGCTTTGGCTTCATCGCCTTGTGCCATGTACTTGTGATATCGCGCTTCCATCGCTTTGATGGCGGCGTGTGCGTGACCAGGCATGTCTACCTCAGGGATCACGGTAATATTGAGTGCATCCGCCTTACGCAAGATGGCTTGATAATCTTCCGTGGTGTAATACCCGTCTGATGCTTCTGTGCCGTCCGGTCCTGCGCCTAAGAAGGGCAATACACAGCGGGTTTCTGATAGATCATGACAGCGCTTGCTACCGACTTCGGCCAGCTCAGGGAGGGCTGGGATCTCAATGCGCCACGCTTCATCATCGCTGAGACGCAAGTGGAGTTTATTAAGCTTTAGTGCGGCCATCTGATCGAGTAATTTAAAAATGGCTTCTTTACTGCGAAAGTTGCGTGCCGCATCAACAGAAAGGCCTCGATAGGCAAATCGGGGCGCATCGGTCAGCGTCACCGCCTTGATGCTGTCGCCTGATTTGAGTTGTAGTAAGCTTTGTGCAGCGTACAGGGCACCCGCTTGATCAGGGGCGTCAATCTCAATACGTTGCTGCTCAGGTTGCACATCTAGACGATAAGCTTCATGCCACTGGTCGCTTCCGTTAAGGGTGATTTTTCCCCAACCCAAATGAATAACGTTTTGGTTAGTGGGTGCCCAGTCGCTCGCTGAGATACCAAGCTGATCGGCAAGCCACTTTGCTTGTGCTTGATAACCATTGTCATACACCACAGTCCAATCGCTGTTAATCGTGACATGGCCTTCTTTCTCAACGCGACTGGCCGGTGTTGGCAGTATTTTTCCTTGGATATCTTCCTGTGAAAGGTCGGCGTTGCGCTCGTATCGTTGCTGCGCGGAAAAAGGGTCATAGTGATCGATCAGTGCACCACCATAGCGTTTCCACTGTGCAGGGGAGTTAAATTCACCCACAAAGGTGAGTTCGTCATCCGGCTTGGTGGGCACCTGGCCATTTTTGTGGTTACTGGTACTGGCGATTAACGCGGTATGAGTGCCAGCTTCATCGTCTGACGCCAAATACCAGTTCGGCATAATATCGGATTTCGCTACTTGCCAATCAGAGGCATTAAAGCCAACCACTAATTGGTCACCGGGCGCAAGTGGAACAAAGGCATCAGTGGGTTCGAGTTTAAACAGATCGCCGTTAACATGAGAAACTTTAAGCTGATCAGTGTCGATCGATTTGATCATGCGGATATGACTGAAATAAATCGCCCAGCCAGCTTTGGGGAGTGTCTTGGCGCTTTGGTTAGTAAAGGCGACTTTGCCGGTGAAAGAGCGCCAGTCATCTTGCGTATTATCAATCACTTGGTATTGGACATCGAGACCATTACCTAGTGCATTAAGTTGAGATGAGGGCATTGCCCAAGCGGTGCTACATAAAGATGCACCGATCAATAGACCCAAAGCTGTTGGTTTTTGCATGCTATTCTCCAAACTTATTTTTCATTGTAAAAATAGTTAAAGAGACACTAGAGGATAGCGACAAAGAAGCCTAGTAATCTTATCGGCGAAGGTGTGTTTATGTCTTAGGACTCAAACTTATTCATGCGGTGAGCATAATGTTTACATTAAACTAGCGAGCAAGATCGCAGCAAGCAATCATGTGCTGCTGCGATACAAATTAACGGGGTAGTAGACAGCGCAACGCCAGTTGACTATCGACTAATTTGATACCGACGGCCAGCATCTCGTCACAGGCAGAGGATACGGTTTTAGCATTAATCCCTCGGCAAGCGGCAAGGTTAACGACAACGTCGAAACGACCCCGTTTTTTCAGTTGGATAGCGGTTGTTTTGACGCAGTAATCGGTTGCCAGCCCGCCCACTATTACTGTTTCGACATCTTGGCTATGCAGCCACTCAATTAATCCAGTACTGAGCTTTTCTTCAATATCATGAAAGCAAGCACCATACGGATGAAGATCGGGCTCGATGCCTTTCCAAACCACATAATGATATTCGGTCACTGCTGGCAATGCGTCAATCGTCTCAAACCCTTTCGTTCCGGGAACCGCGTGTTGCACCCAAGTCAGATCGGCGTTTTTATGCGGCAAAGGCTGGAGCATGTCAGCGGGGTCGTCGACCACCCAAATGGCGTTAGCAGGATGCGCATCTTTGGTCAAAACACGTACGTCAGCCAACGTTGCCTGCTCGTTGAGTGCCGGTCCGATGGTATCGCCTTCGGGGACGGGTAATTCGTCAGGACATAACGGCGTAAACGTGCGCTGTGCATCAACGTCAATGGCAGCTATTTTGGCCTGTTTCATTGCGGTTATCCCCTAAAGTATCTGATTGAGTATATGATCGGCCTTAACCCGCTTTATCCGTTTAAGTAGGCGTTTGACTGGCGCAGGATAATCCTCCATTTTTTCTATCTGCTTATAACTGCCAACCAGCTGTGTATGAGCCAAGATCGTATCTACCTCTTGCTGCTTCTGCGCCTCTAATTGCTGATGCTTATCATGAATCAAGATGGCGTTTTCTAAGTCTAGCTTCCAGGCGCGCGGATTGAGGTTATTTCCCGTTAACAGCATATACTGGCGATCGACCCAAATGCCTTTCAAATGGAAGCTGTTGTCATCATGTTTCCAGATATGGATATTTAACTGACGTTTTGCAATCGCTGCTTCGTTGCGACGGGCAAAGTTGCGTAAGTTGACTTCATACAAATAAGGCAGAGCTGAAATCGTCTTAAATGGCGCCTCTGGTGGTGAGTAGAAATCGTTCGCGGTTTTATCTCCCACTATAATCCTCACGCTTACCCCTCGGCGAAGTGCGCGACGGATTTCGCGAACGACACTGCGTGGTGGATTAAAATAGGGCGTGCAAATGACTAATTCATCATGGGCACTGGCAATCAAATGACAGATATAGCGATTGAGCTTATTTTTCCGTTTACCTAACCCGACCATCGGGGTAAGTCCAACTTGGTCTTCACTAATCGGCTCATCTTGATATCGATAGCTGGCCTGCTGTAGCTGACCACGAAACTCACGAATGTTTGGCTTTAGTGCTTTGCTGTTGGGGCGGTCGGGCGAGGTGAGACAGTTGACGGCACTGTCGGCGATTAACGTGTTGACAATAAAGTCTGCCATGGTGTCGGCGAGTACTTTATTGGCGAGCACGTGATAACGGTCATAACGGTATCTATCATGTTGCGCTAAATAGACATCGTTTAAGCTGGCGCCGCTGTATATAACGGTGTTATCAAATACGAATCCTTTTAAGTGCAAAACGCCGAAGACTTCGCGGTTTCTAACTGGCACACCCAAGACCTCTATCTTATGTGGGTAGCGCTCTGCATAAGCTCGATATAGTCCTGCATTACCGTCCGACTGTTCAGCACCAATTAACCCTCGCTGTGCGCGATGCCAGTCGACTAATACTTTGATATCGAGGGCAGGGTTAGCTTGCTTTGCTTCGTAAAGCGCATCCAGAATGCTTCGTCCTGCTTCGTCGTCTTGTAAGTACAGAGCCACCAGATAAATACGTGATGTTGCTTTTTTAATTTCGCTAAGGAGCCGTTCTCTAAATGAGACCGCGTCTAATAAGGTTTCGAGATTTTCTGGCTGGTGCGCAATGGTGGGCAAGCGATCAATAAGCTGCCGGTTTGCGTTCGCTGAATCCATTATTACCTCTTTTTGTTCGACGGCCAGAGTCGAGCATTGATACTAAACCCTGAATGATACCAGAAATTGCGTCAAGCTACGGATCACCGCGCAATGGCTTTGTTGCTAATGTCACGCTTTGGGTGAGTATTCCATCGCCACTAAATCTTTGCCACTTTGACAATAACGGTGCAGGCGTGCAGCCAGATCATCGGGTAATACGTGATGATCGACAGGCGTAAAACCATGCTGCGCATACAAGGTAGTCAGTGGACGGAAAGCTAAGCAAAAGCTAGGACGTTGACACAGTGTTTCTTGCACTGCGTCGAGTAAACGATGACTTAAACCTGTTCCTCGCAGATCAGGGTGTAGCAACATGCCTGTGAGTAACTGATACTCGAGACGTTGCTGAAAGCGTACCGCGCCACATAGTCCACTCGGGCCATCAATGACCCAAATACGTTCATCTTTCTTGGGTTTTCCGGGAGGATAGTGTGTTTTGTAGAACCGCGCTACCAGTGGGAACCGCAAGGGCTCTAGCGGGTGAATGTGATAATTATCCATAGCCTAATAGATGCGCAATACGAGCAGGACAGGTAGTATACCCATCAATGAGTTTTCTAACAGCGTAATGCAACGATGAAGTGGTTATCTGATGTGTCTTTGACACCCCATCATACGTTTGGTTTGCCCGCGCGCGCCCAAGCGATTGTAGAAGCACATTGTGTGCAAGACTTACAAGAGATTTGGCAAGCGTCTGATTATCACAACTCACCGAAGTTAGTGGTTGGTGAAGGCAGCAACCTGCTTTTTTGCCAAGACTTTGAGGGAGTGGTGGTCCTTAACCGCCTAAAGGGGATCACGATCGATAACCACGCTGACCATTACCTATTACATGTTGGCGCCGGTGAGCCTTGGCATGCGTTTGTTGCCTGGAGTATTGATAATGCGATGCCTGGGCTTGAGAACCTGGCATTAATTCCCGGCTGTGTGGGGGCGGCACCGATTCAAAATATTGGTGCCTATGGTGTCGAATTTGCGGAGCGTTGCGCTTACGTCGATATCTATCATCCTGACACGGGCAATCAACGTCGTCTGTCTTGCGATGAATGTCAGTTTGGTTACCGCGATTCGATTTTTAAAACCCCCGCCATGCAGGGATGGGTCATTACTCAGGTTGGCTTTCGCTTGGATAAAGCGTGGAAACCGGTACTCAAGTATGGCGCGTTAGCTGAACTGGATTCTCAACAAGCGACCCCCAAAGGCATTTTTGATGCTGTGTGTGCGATTCGGCGCGCTAAATTACCCGATCCTTCTGTATGCGGTAACGCTGGGAGTTTCTTTAAAAATCCGGTGCTTGATAGCGAGCAAGCGACAAAGTTAAAGGTTTCTTACCCTGATGTGCCGCTCTTTTCCGCGCCTTTGGGACAAAAAAAGGTCGCAGCGGGGTGGCTGATTGATCAATGTGGCTTAAAAGGGAAACGCCAAGGCGGCGCACGCGTTCATCCTCAGCAAGCACTGGTTATTACCAATGCCGAGAATGCGATCAGTGATGATGTGATACGTTTAGCTAAGCATGTCGTCTCGCATGTTTATACGCGTTTTGGTGTGAGGCTTGAGCACGAAGTGCGCTTGATTGATCAGCAGGGTGAAACAACCTTGGAGGCACAATGAAGAGCGCGCATTCGGCACGTCTCGCCTTGATTACACGTTTATCTGATGGTGAGTTTCACTCTGGCGAAATGCTGGGGGAAGCGCTGGGTATGACGCGTGCGGCGATCAGTAAACACATCAAGGTTCTCCAATCTTGGGGGCTTGATATTTATCGAGTACAGGGCAAAGGCTATTGCTTATCACAACCGATTGAGCTGCTCGATGAAGCTTGGTTAAGTGCCCATACCGATATACCTGCTTTGGCTGTGATCCCAGTGATAGACTCAACCAATCAGCATTTAATGGAAAGAGTGGGGCAGCTCAGTCCTGGTAGTGTGTGCCTGGCCGAGTATCAGCAACAAGGCCGTGGTCGTCGAGGGCGTGCATGGCAATCGCCGTTTGGTAGCAATTTATACCTCTCCATGTATTGGCGATTAGATGCAGGGCCTGCGGCGGCAATGGGGCTCAGCCTTGTTGTCGGAGTAGCAATGACAAAAGCGTTACACGATCTGGGTGCGACAGGTGTCAAAGTAAAATGGCCAAACGACCTCTATTATCAAGACAAAAAGTTGGCGGGTATTTTGGTTGAAATGACCGGGCAAACGGGTGATGCGGCACACATAGTGATTGGTATGGGGCTTAACCTCGGTATGGGGACCCATCTTAACGACAATATTGATCAACCTTGGGCGAAGCTTGCACAGGCGTGTTCACCGATGCCGGCACGTAATACGTTAGCAGCGAACTTGATTGACCGTCTCAAGGCATCGCTTATCGCCTACGAACAGCAAGGTATGGCTAGTATTTTGGCTGATTGGCCACAACTGGATAATTTTATCGGTCGCCCCGTTAAGCTATTAATGGGCGACCGCCAGGTAAAAGGTATTGAGCGCGGTATTGATGAGCATGGCGCCTTATTGCTGGAGGTTGATGGAAACATCACGCCTTACTTGGGAGGGGAAATCTCGTTAAGGCGCGATGATTAGTCCTTATACGAATGCGGACTATTTACGCACGCGAACGCGCTGAACAGAATGGTTCGGGCCCTTTTCTAACACTAAGCTTGCCCGTTCACGGGTTGGCAAAATGTTTTCTAGTAAATTCTTGCCGTTAATATCATTCCAAATGGTGGCTGCTTTCTGTGTCGCTTCTTCGATGGACAAGCGCGTGTAATGGTGGAAATAAGCTTGTGGATCGAGGAATGCCCCGCGCCGAAACTTCATAAAGCGTTCGATGTACCAGTGTTTGAGTAAGTCAGGCTCGGCGTCTACATAAATAGAAAAGTCGAGAAAATCAGAAATAAACACGTGGTGCGGGTCGTGTGGATAATCCATGCCACTTTGTAGCACATTCAGCCCCTCTAATATTAAAATATCGGGCTTTTCGACTTTTTGCTCATCCGATGTAATGTCGTAGACAAGGTGAGAATAAACAGGCGCAGTGACACAGTCTTTGCCTGATTTGACGTCAGCGACAAATTCAACCAGCTTGCGCATGTCATACGACTGCGGGAAGCCCTTTTTGTGCATGATGCCGCGCGATTCGAGCTCAGCATTTGGATATAAAAAACCATCAGTGGTGACTAACGCCACTTTAGGGTGATCCGGCCACCGGGTTAGAAGCGCTTTTAGGAGCCTCGCCGTCGTGCTTTTACCAACCGCCACACTGCCTGCAATGCCGATAACGTAAGGCACATGGTTTGACACGGGCTGAGAAAGAAACTCATCAAGCACTTCAGTTCGGCTTTTACGCGCTTTAACATACAGATTGAGTAAGCGCGACAACGGTAGATAGACATCGCGCACTTCATCCATTGATAAATGTTCATTCAAGCCGCGTAAGCGGTCAATGTCATCTTCGGTAAGCGTCATGGGCACTGCATCCCTCAGTTCAGCCCATTGTTGACGGTCGAACGACAAATAAGGCGTTAGCGTTGCGTTCATGATCCATGTGCCTTAAGCCAATAAAGAGAGTGACGATACCGCAAACCAGCGGGAAGGAAAAGCGCTTGCCTATTGTCATCAAGGTGTTGGCTGGTTACTTTCCCAACAATCACACAAAAAAATACCCAAAAGACGCAAAAATCACCCATTTTTTTAAAATTCCCTATTGCACCCCTCAAATCCATGGCATAGAATGCGCAGCACTTGTCGCCGGCTTAGCTCAGTTGGTAGAGCAACTGACTTGTAATCAGTAGGTCGCCAGTTCGATTCCGGCAGCCGGCACCAAAATTTAGGTGGAATTCCCGAGTGGTCAAAGGGATCAGACTGTAAATCTGACGGCTCAGCCTTCGAAGGTTCGAATCCTTCTTCCACCACCAATTTCAAATTGTTTGAATAGCTCTACGAGTAACGATTGCGGGCATCGTATAATGGCTATTACCTCAGCCTTCCAAGCTGATGATGCGGGTTCGATTCCCGCTGCCCGCTCCACTCTTTTTAGAGTGCTGATATAGCTCAGTCGGTAGAGCGCACCCTTGGTAAGGGTGAGGTCGGCAGTTCAAATCTGCCTATCAGCACCATCCTCTCCAAGGTAACTTCAAGCCGTTTGATGTATACTCAACAAACCTGATTGTTGGTTGTGTGGTCGTAATGCCACCGAAATACCGTGCTTAGAGGGACTGTCATGTCTAAAGAAAAATTTGAACGTACGAAAACGCACGTTAACGTTGGTACTATTGGCCACGTTGACCATGGTAAAACTACGCTGACTGCAGCTATCTGTACTGTACTTGCAAAAGTATACGGCGGTGCTGCGCGTGATTTCGCGTCAATCGATAACGCACCAGAAGAGCGTGATCGTGGTATCACCATCGCAACGTCTCNTGTCTAAAGAAAAATTTGAACGTACGAAAACGCACGTTAACGTTGGTACTATTGGCCACGTTGACCATGGTAAAACTACGCTGACTGCAGCTATCTGTACTGTACTTGCAAAAGTATACGGCGGTGCTGCGCGTGATTTCGCGTCAATCGATAACGCACCAGAAGAGCGTGATCGTGGTATCACCATCGCAACGTCTCACGTTGAGTAYGATACGCCAAACCGTCACTACGCACACGTTGACTGCCCAGGACACGCTGACTATGTGAAAAACATGATCACCGGTGCTGCGCAAATGGACGGTGGTATCCTRGTWGTWGCAGCRACTGATGGCCCAATGCCACAGACCCGTGAGCACATCCTACTTGGCCGTCAGGTTGGTATTCCAAACATCCTCGTGTTCATGAACAAATGTGACATGGTTGATGACGAAGAGCTGCTTGAGCTGGTTGAAATGGAAGTYCGTGAGCTACTTTCAGAGTATGACTTCCCAGGTGACGACTGCCCAGTGATTCAAGGTTCTGCACTTGGTGCATTGAACGGTGAAGAGCAGTGGGAGCAGAAGATTGTTGAACTTGCTGAAGCCCTGGATTCTTACATCCCWGAGCCAGAGCGTGCGATCGACAAGCCGTTCATCCTGCCAATCGAAGACGTATTCTCAATCCAAGGCCGTGGTACTGTTGTAACCGGTCGTGTTGAGCAAGGCATCATCACCGTRGGTGACGACGTTGAAATCGTAGGCATGAAAGACACCACCAAGACCACTTGTACTGGTGTTGAAATGTTCCGTAAGCTTCTAGACGAAGGCCGTGCGGGTGAGAACGTTGGTGTTCTTCTGCGTGGTACTAAGCGTGACGAAGTTGAGCGTGGTCAAGTACTGGCGAAGCCTGGTTCAATCACYCCGCACACCAAGTTCGAATCAGAAGTATACGTACTAGGTAAAGACGAAGGCGGCCGTCATACGCCGTTCTTCAAAGGTTATCGTCCACAGTTCTACTTCCGTACAACTGACGTGACCGGTACTATCGAACTGCCAGAAGGCGTTGAGATGGTTATGCCTGGTGACAACATTAAGATGGTTGTAACGCTTATCGCCCCAATCGCGATGGACGAAGGCCTACGTTTCGCTATCCGTGAAGGTGGCCGTACTGTAGGCGCTGGTGTTGTTGCCAACATCGTTGAATAATGATTTGACGAAACACTAGTAAAAAGGGCATCATTTGATGCCCTTTTTCTGCGTTTGACACTCCTATTGGCGTAATTTTCGCCACTAGTGGTCGGTCAGCGCGGACTTTAGTGATCGTATCACCCTCTAACGAGAGATAAGATCACCACGTGCCTTGCAGAATACTGACCGTATGCTGTTATAGGCACTGCCGTCTATGTAGACTTGTTACAGGTAGAATGTATGAAAGCGAACGCTGAGACCCAATCCGGTTCGATGGACATCCTCAAGTGGGGTGTTGTTTTTGTCCTATTGGCCGCAGCCGTGGTAGGGAATAGCCTGTACAGTGATGTGTCTGTAGTAGTGCGAGCTGCTGCTGTAGTGGTGCTGGTTGCCGCTGCTGGCGGTGTGGCTGCACTCACGATGAAAGGAAAAGCTGCGATCACGTTTGCACGCGAATCGCGTATGGAAGTGCGTAAAGTCATTTGGCCTACGCGCCAAGAGACTTTGCAAACCTCTCTCATCGTTCTGGCTGTTACTGTTGTTATGGCGCTCATCTTGTGGGGCGTTGACGGAATCATGGTCCGTCTAGTCCGCCTAATCACTGGCGTGTGAGGTAAAAGTACATGAGCGAAGCTCCCAAAAAACGTTGGTATGTGGTTCAGGCTTTCTCTGGTTTTGAAAGCCGTGTGGCGCAATCATTGCGCGAACATATCAAGATGCACGAAATGGAAGACTATTTCGGGGAAGTATTGGTGCCAACCGAAGAAGTGGTTGAAATGCGCCAAGGTCAACGTCGTAAAAGCGAACGTAAATTCTTCCCAGGTTATGTGCTCGTCCAAATGGTGATGAACGATGAGTCGTGGCACCTAGTACGTGGTGTGCCACGTGTGATGGGCTTTATCGGCGGCACCTCTGATCGCCCAGCTCCAATTTCTGATAAAGAAGCGGACTCTATCCTCAATCGCCTTGAAAAAGCGAGCGAGTCTCCGGTGCATAAAACTGTATTTGAAGCAGGTGAAGTGGTACGCGTTACTGAAGGCCCATTTGCAGACTTTAACGGCGTGGTTGAACAAGTCGACTACGATAAAAACCGCCTTAAAGTTTCAGTGTCTATCTTCGGCCGTGCAACACCGGTAGAGCTTGAATTTGGCCAGGTAGAAAAAACCTGATCAAAAAAGCACCGCTAACGGTTGGCAAGGGCGCGAAATTTGACTATAATTTCGCGCCCTTTTGTTAAACGGGAAGTCTGTCGCAAGATAGACGTTAGTACCCAAAATTAGGTAATTGAATAATGGCTAAGAAAGTACAAGCTTACATCAAGCTGCAGGTTGCAGCGGGTGCAGCTAACCCATCGCCACCGGTTGGTCCTGCTCTAGGTCAACACGGTGTGAACATCATGGAGTTCTGTAAAGCGTTTAACGCGAAGACTGAATCTATCGAGAAAGGCCTACCAACTCCTGTTGTTATCACTGTATATAGTGACCGTTCTTTCACCTTCGTAACCAAGACCCCACCAGCGGCGATTCTGCTTAAGAAAGCAGCCGGTGTTAAGTCTGGTTCAGGTCGTCCGAACACTGAAAAAGTGGGTACCGTTACTGACGCTCAGATCCAAGAGATCGCAGAAACCAAAGCGGCAGACATGACGGGTGCGGACGTCGAAGCGATGAAACGCTCCATTGCGGGTACTGCCCGTTCAATGGGCCTGAACGTAGAGGGTTAAGACAATGGCTAAAATGACTAAGCGCATGCGCGTAATCCGCGAAAAAGTTGATGTGACCAAAGAGTACGACATCAACGAAGCCGTTGCTCTACTTAAGGAACTGGCGACTGCAAAATTTGTTGAAAGTGTTGATGTTTCTGTCAACCTTGGCATCGATGCGCGTAAATCAGACCAAAACGTTCGTGGTGCAACTGTACTGCCGAACGGTACTGGCCGTGATATCCGTGTTGCAGTATTCACCCAAGGTGCGAATGCAGACGCTGCGAAAGAAGCGGGTGCAGATATCGTGGGTATGGAAGATCTTGCTGAGCAAGTGAAGAAAGGCGAAATGAACTTTGACGTTGTCGTCGCTTCACCAGACGCAATGCGCGTTGTTGGCCAGCTAGGTACTATCCTAGGTCCACGCGGCCTGATGCCAAACCCGAAAGTAGGTACTGTAACGCCTAACGTTGCTGAAGCGGTTAAGAACGCGAAAGCAGGTCAGGTTCGTTATCGTAACGATAAGAACGGTATCGTTCATACTACTATCGGTAAAGTAGACTTTGACGCTGACAGCCTAAAAGAGAACCTTGAAGCGCTGTTGGTTGCACTGAAGAAGGCGAAGCCAACTTCAGCAAAAGGTACTTTCATTAAGAAAGTTAGCCTGTCGACCACTATGGGTGCTGGTGTTTCATTAGACCAGAACTCTTTGGACGCAAGCGTTAACTAATTGCGACAAGCGAGCGAGTAGTTTATACTCTCTCGCTTGGCAATTTTATGGCTGAGTTTGCTGCGGCAAACTTCGTCCAAGACCGTAGGTGTTCATAGCGAACTTAATCTCTCCTACGTAGACGGTGCCAGAACATGATAGATTTTCGTCTTTCTTGGATCTGCACCGTAAAAGCTCTCTCTACGCTATGTGGGGAGTGGTGTTAAACAATCCAGGAGCAAATCCAAATGGCTTTAAACCTTCAAGACAAAAAAGCAATTGTTGCTGAAGTCAACGAAGCTGCCAGTGGTGCCCTGTCTGCAGTAGTTGCTGATTCTCGCGGTGTAACCGTGGATGCGATGACTTCTCTACGTAAACAAGCGCGTGAAGCGGGCGTTTTCATGAAAGTTGTTCGTAATACACTGGCTCGCCGTGCAGTTGAAGGCACAGACTACGAGTGTCTGAAAGACACTTTTGTTGGCCCAACTCTGATTGCGTTTTCTAACGAGCACCCAGGTGCTGCTGCGCGTCTTTTTAAAGACTTCGCTAAAGAAAACAACGAGTTTGAGGTTAAATCTGCTGCATTCGAAGGCGTGATCACTGACCCAGAGGTATTGGCGACACTGCCAACGTACGACGAAGCAATTGCACGCCTAATGATGGGCTTGAAAGAAGCTTCTGCCGGCAAGCTGGTTCGTACTATCGCCGCTGTTCGCGACCAAAAAGACGCGGCCTAATTGCCCGCTTAATCTGGTTGCTTAATCCTTTTATTGTTGACTTTAAAGAGAATTGTTATGTCTATCACTAACGAGCAAATCCTAGACGCAATTGCAGACATGTCTGTAATGCAAGTTGTTGAGCTTATCGAAGCTATGGAAGAAAAATTCGGCGTATCAGCTGCAGCAGCAGTTGTTGCTGGTGGTGCTGGCGAAGGCGCAGCGGCTGAAGAGCAAACCGAATTTGACGTTATCCTGAAAGAAGCTGGTGCGAACAAAGTATCAGTAATCAAAGCGGTACGTGGCGCAACTGGTCTAGGCCTGAAAGAAGCGAAAGCGCTTGTTGACGGCGCGCCAGCACCTCTGAAAGAAGGTGTTGAGAAAGAAGAAGCTGAAGCGCTTAAAGCTCAGCTAGAAGAAGCTGGTGCTTCTGTTGAAGTTAAGTAATTTATACTTAATTTCCTAGCCTGAAAGGGCATTGGCTGGTGGCTAGAAAGCCACCGGCCTTTTTGCGCTGTAGGGCAGTAGTGAAATTTCCACCCCGTTTTATCACTGCTGACCATGCAAAAAAGATCAAAGCACGCGCTTTGATTTTCCTACACTAAACGGTGGTTGTTTAGTCACTGTCCTTGTTTTATCGGACAGTTTGGGTCACTTATCAGCGAGCTGAGGAACCCTATGGTTTACTCTTATACCGAGAAAAAGCGTATCCGTAAGGATTTTGGTAAGCGTCCTCAAGTTCTGGACGTGCCATACTTGCTGTCGATCCAGCTTGAATCTTTTAAGAACTTTATCGAGCAGGATCCAGAAGGGCAATACGGTCTTGAAGCTGCCTTTCGCTCTGTTTTTCCAATTCAGAGCTACAACGGCAATTCCGAGCTGCAATACGTTAGCTATCGTCTCGGTGAGCCAGTTTTCGATGTCAAAGAATGCCAAATTCGTGGCGTAACCTATTCGGCCCCACTGCGCGTGAAACTGCGCTTGGTGATGTTTGATAAGGAAGCCCCGGCTGGTACCGTAAAAGACATCAAAGAACAAGAAGTCTATATGGGCGAAATTCCGCTCATGACTGAAAATGGTACCTTTGTCATCAATGGTACTGAGAGGGTTATCGTATCCCAGCTGCACCGTAGTCCGGGCGTCTTTTTCGACAGCGATAAGGGTAAAACCCACTCCTCAGGAAAAGTGCTATATAACGCACGCGTGATCCCATACCGTGGTTCATGGTTGGATTTCGAATTTGATCCTAAGGATATCGTATACGTTCGTATCGATCGTCGTCGTAAGCTGCCGGCTTCTATTATTCTGCGTGCGCTGGAATACACAACTGAAGAGATCTTGGATCTATTCTTCGAAAAAGTCGTTTTCGAAGTGAAGGGCAAATCTCTGGTGATGGAGTTGGTGCCTGATCGTCTACGTGGCGAAACGGCAAATTTCGACATTGAAGCCGACGGTAAAGTTTACGTTGAGCAAGGCCGTCGAATTACCGCGCGTCATATCCGTCAGTTGACGAAAGATAACGTTGATCACATCGAAGTGCCGGTGGAGTATATTGCGGGCAAGATTTCTGCACGTGAATATATCAACCAGGAAACTGGCGAAGTGATTGTCTCGGCTAACCAAGAGTTAAGTCTGGAGACACTGGCGCAGTTGTCGCAAGCAGGTCACAAACGTATCGAAACCCTGTTCACTAATGACCTGGATCACGGCCCGTACATGTCAGATACCCTGCGTATCGACAATACAACGGATCGCTTGACGGCGTTAGTTGAAATTTACCGCATGATGCGTCCTGGTGAGCCACCAACGCGTGAAGCGGCAGAGCAACTGTTCGAAAGTCTGTTCTTCTCAGACGATCGCTATGACCTATCATCTGTGGGTCGTATGAAGTTTAACAGCTCTCTGGGTCGTGATGATCTGACTGGCCCAGGCGTTCTGAGCAAAGAAGACATTATCGAGGTGATGCGTAAACTCATCCATATCCGAAATGGTATTGGTGAAGTTGATGACATTGATCACCTGGGTAACCGCCGTATTCGCTCTGTGGGCGAAATGGCAGAAAACCAGTTCCGTGTAGGTCTAGTACGTGTAGAGCGTGCAGTAAAAGAGCGTTTGAGCTTGGGTGATCTCGACAGTGTGATGCCACAAGACTTAATTAACGCTAAGCCTATCTCTGCGGCAGTTAAAGAGTTCTTTGGCTCTTCACAGCTGTCACAGTTTATGGACCAAAATAACCCGTTGTCAGAAGTGACGCACAAACGTCGTATTTCTGCATTGGGTCCAGGCGGTCTGACGCGTGAGCGTGCAGGTTTCGAAGTGCGTGACGTTCATGCCACCCACTACGGTCGTCTGTGTCCGATTGAAACACCGGAAGGACCGAACATTGGTCTGATTAACTCACTGTCTGCCTTTGCACGTTGTAATGGCTACGGCTTCCTAGAAACACCTTACCGTAAAGTCGTTGACGGTAAAGTGACCGATCAAATTGATTATTTGTCAGCGATCGAAGAAGGTCACTACGTGATTGCGCAGGCGAACGCTGCGTTGAACGAAGATGGCTCCTTCACTGATGAACTGATCACCGCGCGTGAAACCGGTGAGTCAGGCTTGCACCCACGTGATCATGTCCAGTACATGGACGTTGCGACCAACCAGGTCGTATCGGTGGCAGCCTCACTGATCCCGTTCCTTGAGCATGATGATGCTAACCGTGCCTTGATGGGCGCGAACATGCAACGTCAGGCGGTGCCGACACTGCGCGCGCAAAAGCCGCTCGTGGGAACAGGTATCGAGCGTAATGTGGCGGTTGACTCGGGTGTGACAGCGGTAGCGAAACGCGGTGGTACCATTCAGTCGGTCGACGCATCACGTATCGTGGTGAAAGTGAATGAAGATGAGTTGGTATCAGGCGAAGCGGGTATCGATATCTACAGCTTGGTGAAATACACACGTTCAAACCAGAACACCTGTATTAATCAGCGTCCAACTGTGATGCCAGGCCATGAAGTCGCCAAAGGTGACGTCTTGGCTGATGGACCATCAACCGATTTGGGTGAGCTGGCACTCGGCCAGAACATGCGCATCGCGTTTATGCCGTGGAATGGTTATAACTTTGAGGATTCCATCCTTATTTCTGAGCGTGTGGCTCAGGAAGATCGTTTAACCACTATTCACATTCAAGAGCTTTCTTGTGTGGCGCGTGATACCAAGCTGGGCAGTGAAGAAATTACTGCGGATATTCCAAACGTGGGTGAAGCGGCACTGTCTAAGCTGGATGAATCTGGGGTTGTGTATATCGGGGCCGAAGTCAAAGGCGGCGATATCATGGTCGGTAAAGTGACGCCAAAAGGCGAAACACAACTGACGCCAGAGGAGAAGCTACTACGAGCAATCTTTGGCGAAAAAGCCTCTGACGTAAAAGATTCATCATTGCGTGTTCCTAATGGTGTATCTGGTACGGTTATCGATGTGCAAGTCTTTACTCGCGATGGCGTTGAAAAAGACAAACGTGCACTCGAAATCGAAGAAATGCAGCTGAAAGAAGCCAAAAAAGACCTAACCGAGGAGTTCTCTATCCTTGAAGGTGGTCTGATGGCACGTGTTCGCACACTGCTTTCTCAAGCCGGTTACACTGATAGTCAATTAGCCAGCATGGATCGTCAGACCATGTTGACGCAGACACTAGACGACGAAGCACAGCAAACGCAGCTAGAGCAGCTTGCCGAGCAGTACGACGAAATCAAAGCTGACTTTGACAAGAAATTTGACACCAAACGTCGCAAGATCACCCAAGGTGATGACCTTGCGCCAGGCGTGTTGAAGATCGTTAAAGTGTACCTTGCGGTTAAACGTCGCATCCAGCCAGGTGATAAAATGGCTGGTCGTCACGGTAACAAAGGTGTTATCTCGAAGATCAACCCGATCGAAGATATGCCTTACGACGAATCTGGTGAACCCGTCGACTTAGTGCTGAACCCGTTGGGTGTACCTTCGCGTATGAACATCGGTCAGATCCTAGAAACACACTTGGGTCTGGCAGCGAAAGGGATTGGTGACAAGATCAACCGCATGCTCAAAGAGCAGCAAGAACTAGCGAAATTCCGTGAGTTCTTGCAGAAGGTTTACGATCTCGGTGATACCCGTCAGAAAGTGGACATTAGCCAACTGACTGACGAAGAAGTACGCACCTTAATCGGAAACCTGCGTGATGGTCTGCCGACAGCGTCTCCTGTCTTTGACGGTGCGCCTGAACCAATTGTTAAAGAACTACTGAAATTGGGTGATCTGCCTGAGTCTGGTCAGCTTGACCTGTACGATGGCCGCACTGGTGAGAAGTTTGAGCGTCCGGTAACCGTGGGTTACATGTACATGCTGAAACTGAACCACTTGGTTGACGACAAGATGCACGCCCGTTCAACCGGTTCTTACAGCTTGGTGACGCAGCAACCGTTGGGTGGTAAGGCACAGTTCGGTGGTCAGCGCTTCGGTGAGATGGAAGTTTGGGCTCTGGAAGCATACGGTGCTGCCTATACCCTACAAGAAATGCTCACCGTGAAGTCGGATGACGTTAATGGCCGTACTAAGATGTATAAAAACATCGTAGATGGCGACCATCGTATGGAGCCGGGCATGCCGGAATCTTTCAACGTATTGCTGAAAGAAATCCGCTCGTTGGGTATCAACATCGAGCTGGAAGACGAGTAAGCCTCGAGCTACTCTCTCCGGTAAGAATATGAAGGCGCTGCCTGTCAGCGCCTTTATGGGTCAACTCCTCACAGGAGCCGATTGTGAAAGACTTACTTAAGTTTCTGAAAGCACAACATAAGACCGAAGAATTTGACTCGATCAAAATCGGTCTTGCCTCACCGGACATGATTCGTTCATGGTCGTTTGGTGAAGTGAAAAAGCCAGAAACCATCAACTACCGTACCTTTAAGCCTGAACGTGACGGTTTGTTCTGTGCACGTATCTTTGGCCCGGTCAAAGACTATGAGTGTCTTTGTGGTAAGTATAAGCGCCTCAAGCACCGCGGCGTCATTTGTGAAAAATGTGGCGTTGAAGTCACTCAGACCAAAGTGCGCCGTGAGCGCATGGGTCACATTGAGCTTGCTTCTCCTGTTGCCCACATTTGGTTCCTGAAGTCGCTGCCATCGCGCATCGGCTTGTTGATGGACATGCCACTGCGTGACATCGAACGTGTGCTTTACTTTGAGTCGTATATTGTTATTGAACCAGGCATGACCAGCCTAGAGCGCGGTCAGATGATGTCTGAAGAACAATATTTAGACGCACTCGAAGAGTGGGGCGACGAATTTGACGCGCGCATGGGCGCAGAAGCAGTCAAAGCACTGCTCGCGAACATGGATCTGTCGGTTGAGACAGAGCAAATGCGTGAACAGCTCGAAGAGACGAACTCTGAGACCAAGCGTAAGAAGATCACCAAGCGTTTGAAGCTGGTTGAGTCCTTCTTACAATCAGGTAACAACCCTGAGTGGATGATTTTGACCGTGCTGCCTGTGTTGCCGCCCGATCTGCGTCCATTGGTCCCGTTGGATGGTGGTCGTTTTGCGACCTCGGATCTCAACGACCTGTACCGCCGTGTGATTAACCGTAACAACCGCTTGAAGCGTCTACTTGATCTTGCTGCGCCAGATATTATCGTGCGTAACGAAAAGCGTATGCTGCAAGAGTCTGTCGATGCCATGCTGGATAACGGCCGTCGTGGTCGCGCCATTACCGGCTCGAATAAGCGTCCGCTGAAATCACTGGCTGACATGATCAAAGGTAAGCAGGGGCGTTTCCGTCAGAACCTGCTGGGTAAACGTGTTGATTACTCTGGTCGTTCGGTGATTACCGTGGGTCCATACTTGCGTCTGCATCAGTGTGGTCTGCCAAAGAAAATGGCACTAGAGCTGTTTAAACCGTTTATCTACGGCAAGCTTGAGACTCGTGGTCTAGCGACCACTATCAAAGCCGCTAAGAAGATGGTTGAGCGCGAAGAAGCGGTCGTATGGGATATCTTGGATGATGTCATCCGTGAACACCCAGTGATGCTTAACCGTGCACCAACACTTCACCGTTTGGGTATCCAAGCGTTTGAACCTGTGCTTATCGAAGGTAAAGCGATCCAGCTGCACCCGTTGGTGTGTGCGGCGTATAACGCTGACTTCGATGGTGACCAAATGGCTGTTCACGTGCCGCTAACGCTGGAAGCTCAGCTCGAAGCGCGTGCGTTGATGATGTCAACCAACAACATTCTGTCGCCAGCGTCTGGTGATCCTATCATCGTTCCGTCGCAGGACGTGGTATTGGGTCTGTATTATATGACCCGTGAAAAGGTCAACGGCAAAGGCGAAGGCATGTACCTGGCTGGTCCAGGTGAAGCAGAAAAAGTATACCGTACCGGTCATGCTGAACTGCACAGCCGTGTAAAAGTACGTATCAAGCAAATCGACATCGATGAGATGGGTACACGCACGGAAAAAGTGTCATTGGTGGATACCACCGTGGGCCGTGCCATGCTATGGACCATTGTTCCTGACGGCTTGCCGTATGACTTGGTGAACCAGCCATTAGGTAAAAAGCAAATTTCTAACTTGCTAAACACCTGCTACCGCAAGCTGGGTCTGAAAGATACTGTTATCTTCGCTGACCAAATCATGTACACAGGTTTTGCGTATTCAGCGCTTTCGGGCACGTCTGTCGGTATCGACGACATGGTGATCCCACAAGCGAAGTACGACTTGATCGAAGCTGCTGAAGCTGAAGTCGCGGAAATTCAAGAGCAGTTCCAGTCAGGCCTAGTGACGGCCGGCGAGCGCTATAACAAAGTGATCGATATCTGGGCGGCTGCGAACGAACAAGTTGCCAAAGCGATGATGGATAACCTGTCTACCGAGACAGTGATTAACCGTGATGGCGAAGAAGAAACGCAAACATCGTTTAACAGCGTCTACATGATGGCTGACTCAGGTGCACGTGGTTCTGCCGCACAGATCCGTCAGCTAGCGGGTATGCGTGGTCTGATGGCGAAGCCGGATGGCTCCATCATCGAAACGCCAATCACCGCGAACTTCCGTGAAGGTCTAAACGTACTTCAGTACTTTATTTCAACGCACGGTGCCCGTAAGGGTCTGGCGGATACGGCACTGAAAACCGCGAACTCAGGTTATCTGACGCGTCGTCTGGTCGATGTCGCGCAAGACGTGGTTGTGACCGAAACCGATTGTGGTACCCAAGGCGGTATCCACATGATGGCGGTTATCGAAGGTGGTGACGTTAAAGAAGCCCTGCGTGAGCGTGTTCTAGGCCGTGTTGTGGCAGAAGATGTGCTCAAGCCTGGCTCGGAAGAAGTCCTGGCACCACGCAACACGCTGTTGGACGAAAAATGGTGTGACATTCTTGAGCATCATTCCGTCGATAAAGTGAAAGTGCGTTCTGTTGTAACCTGTGAAACCGACTTTGGTTGTTGTGCCAACTGTTATGGTCGCGACCTGGCTCGTGGTCACTTGGTTAATCACGGTGAGTCTGTCGGTGTTATTGCAGCACAGTCTATCGGTGAGCCTGGTACACAGCTGACCATGCGTACGTTCCACATCGGTGGTGCCGCATCGCGTGCAGCGGCAGAAAACAACATCCAGGTGAAGAACAAAGGTTCTATGCACCTGCACAATGCCAAATCTGTTACCAACAGCGACGGTAAGCTCGTGATTACCTCGCGTGCGACAGAAATGACCATTGTTGATGAGTTTGGCCGTACCAAAGAAAGCTACAAAGTGCCTTATGGTGCAATCCTTGGCAAGCAAGACGGCGAAGCCGTGGCAGCCGGTGACGTAGTCGCTAACTGGGACCCACACACCATGCCAATCATCACTGAGGTAGAAGGTAGCCTTCGCTTCGTGGATATGATTGATGGCGCGACCATGCAACGTCAAACTGACGAGCTAACGGGTCTGTCTTCTATCGTGGTCATGGATGCCTCAGAGCGTCCAACATCCGGTAAAGACAAGCGTCCTGCGGTGAAGCTGGTGGATGCGCAAGGTAATGATGTGATGGTGCCGGGTACTGATATGCCGGTTCAATACTTCTTGCCAGGTAAAGCCATCGTGCAACTGGATGACGGTGCGAGTGTTGGCATTGGTGACACCCTAGCGCGTATCCCGCAAGAAAGCGGCGGTACCAAGGATATCACCGGTGGTCTGCCTCGCGTTGCTGACCTGTTTGAAGCGCGTAAGCCGAAAGAGCCAGCGATTCTGGCAGAGATCACCGGTACGGTGTCCTTTGGTAAAGAAACCAAAGGCAAGCGTCGTCTGGTTATCACACCAGAAGAAGGTAAAGCGTACGAAGAGATGATTCCAAAGTGGCGTCAGCTCAACGTCTTCGAAGGTGAAAAAGTCGAGAAAGGTGATGTGATCGCAGATGGTCCAGAATCACCACACGACATCCTACGTCTGCGTGGTATCCATGCGGTGGCGGAATACATCACCAACGAAGTACAAGACGTTTACCGTCTGCAAGGCGTTAAGATCAACGATAAGCACATTGAGACGATTGTTCGTCAGATGCTGCGTAAGGTGACGATTAAGTCTGCAGGTGATACTGAGTTCTTGGAAGGCGAGCAGGTTGAATACTCTCGTGTCATGATTGCTAACCGTGATCTTGAAATCGAAGGTAAGCAGCCAGCTACATTTGGCCGTGATCTCTTGGGTATTACCAAAGCATCGTTGGCGACTGAGTCCTTTATCTCAGCGGCTTCGTTCCAAGAAACCACGCGTGTGCTGACAGAAGCCGCGGTGGCAGGTAAGCGTGATGACTTGCGCGGTCTGAAAGAAAACGTGATCGTGGGTCGTCTGATCCCAGCCGGTACTGGCTTCGCGTATCACAAAGACCGTCAAGCTAAGCGTGCAGAGCCAGAGCAGCCAGTCGCTCCTCAGGTCGATGCAGAGCAAGCATCACAAGACCTAGCGGCGTTGCTTAATGCGGGCTTGAACGACGACAGCTAAGCGAGTGAAATAATTAGCGCGATAAGCTAAGTCGAATAAAAAGGCATCTCTTCGGAGATGCCTTTTGTTTTTGTGTTCATTCAGCGCACAAAAAACGCCGCATCTCAAGAGGCGGCGTTTCTATTGATATTAGGTGATGCGTTTTAGGCGCCCGGCGGGTGAGCCAGACTGTCAGCAATCAATCGAATTAAAGTATCTTCCAACTCAAAACGTTGCTCAAGCCACTCACCAATCGCAGACATATCTTGGTCAAAATCGGTGGCGTCATAATCTTCGTCGTCCAAGTCTACCGCACTGAATTTATCATTAAAGTCTAACAGAGGGTCTGTCGTATCAACGATGCGATAATAAAGGTTATCGGTCTCTTTCGTCGCCGCGAACCCTGTTGACTGCCAACGCTCCATGACCATGTTGTAGATCTTGAAGTGGCCGGTCGAAATATAGTCGACAAGATGATCACAAAAATTATCGAGTTCTGCTTTCGTTGGCAGCGATTGTTTTTTTTTGGCGGCCACGCCGGCCACATTGTAATACTCCACCAATAATTGGCGGCGTAACTCAAGCCAGTAATCAATAACCTCGTCGTAACCGCTCCATTGGGCTTTGGTACGTTCAAGTTTTCTCAGCATGATCGGTGTCCTCGTGATCGATCAGCGAATGAATGGCACTATATAAGGCCGGCTGAAAATTAACGGGCTGCTCAATCCTTTGCATCACGTTATGAAACTAGATTGCCAGTATTCAAGTGTAGCTGCAAGGCTAAGGAAGTGACCATGTCTCAGAATCAAAAAGCCGTCTATGTATGTGTAGTTAGCAAGAGCAAACTTTGGCTGCCAGGTGGTCAATTGCCATGTATGCCCTTGTCGCAGCTGCCGTTTGCTGGTGGTGATACAGTGACTGTCGGTAACTATCAGCAGACACCGGTGGTGGGGATATTTAATTGTAACGTCATGCTTCCCGATGACGAGATGGCAGGCTTTCGGGACTTACTCCCCTATCTGTCAGCGGACTTATTTGCGTTAGTCGGGCGGGTCATCCAGCTCGATCATATGCGCCATCAGCAAGCATTTTGTGGTTGCTGTGGTCAGCGTACGGAATTTAACGCGCAGGCGGTAGCGATGTGGTGCTCAAGCTGCCAGCGTCATGATTATCCACGCGTATCGCCGTGTGTGATTGTTGCCGTGCGCGATGGTAAACGTTTGTTGCTTGCTCAGCACCCTCGTCATAAAACGGGCATGTATACCGTGATTGCGGGGTTTGTTGAGCCTGGCGAAACGCTCGAGCAATGTGTGGCGCGTGAGGTGAAAGAAGAAACGGGCCTATCGATAACCAATATTCGTTACATGGAAAGTCAGCCTTGGGCGTTTCCTTCTAATGTGATGATGGGGTTTCTCGCCGATTATGCCGGAGGGGATCTAAACCCCGACTATGAGGAGCTCACCGATGCACAATGGTTTGATATGGACCAGTTACCGTTAGTCGCACCAACAGGAACGATTGCTCGACGCTTGATTGAGGCCAGCTGCACCTTGACGCAGGCATAAAAAAACCCGGCCGTAGGGGAGCCGGGGTAAGATGCGAACATGTTGTCTTTTGTAGACCTATGTCTTTTGTAGATCTATTGTCTTTTGTAGATCTATTGTCGTTATAGGATGGTTTTACCATGCGGTTAAATCACCAGCAATCGTTCGTGGTCCTTGGGTGGCCGTTTTATGATCCTGTTAACAAAGCTTCGCTTTTGTTGCCATTTTACAGTGATACAATGGCGGCCACTTTTCGCACACAGGTTTAAACACAATGACCGAATTGAAAAACGATCGTTATTTACGCGCCCTTTATAAGCAACCGGTAGATTGCACGCCCGTGTGGATGATGCGCCAAGCGGGTCGCTACCTTCCTGAATATCGAGAATTACGTGCGCAGGCGGGTGACTTTTTGTCGTTGTGTAAAAATGCTGAATTGGCCTGTGAAGTGACCATGCAGCCGTTGCGTCGCTTTGATTTGGATGCCGCTATCTTATTTTCAGATATTCTCACTATTCCTGATGCAATGGGATTAGGGCTGTACTTTGAAACGGGAGAAGGCCCCAAGTTTTCTCGTCCCATCACCTGTAAAGCGGATGTCGATAAAATCGGTATGCCTGACCCTGAGGGGGAATTGCAATACGTGATGAATGCGGTGCGTACTATCCGCAAAGAACTGGCGGGTGAAGTTCCCTTGATTGGCTTCTCTGGCAGTCCATGGACACTGGCAACTTACATGGTAGAAGGTGGCACCTCTAAAGCCTTTACCAAGATCAAAAAGATGATGTATGCCGAGCCGCAGACGTTACACGCCTTACTCGACAAGCTCGCCGACAGTGTGATTAGTTATCTAAACGCGCAGATTAAGGCGGGTGCGCAATCTGTCATGGTCTTTGATACCTGGGGTGGCGTGCTAACGCCGCGCGATTACAATGACTTCTCTTTGCAGTATATGCAGATAATTGTCGACGGTCTGATCCGAGAGCATGACGGGCGCCGCGTGCCAGTGACCTTGTTTACTAAAAATGCGGGTATGTGGTTGGAACGCATTGCCGCGACCGGGTGTGATGGTGTTGGGCTTGATTGGACCATTAACATGGCTGATGCCAAAGCACGGATTGGCGACAATGTTGCTCTACAAGGTAATATGGATCCGTCGATGTTATATGCCAGCCCTGAGCGCATTCGCCAAGAAGTCTCGACGATTTTGGAAGGTTTCGGTGAAGGGACTGGCCATGTGTTTAACCTCGGCCATGGCATTCACTTGGATGTCCCACCTGAGAATGCAGGCGTCTTTATTGATGCGGTACATGAATTATCTAAGCCTTATCATCGCTAACGATCACGCTCGCCAATCGGCGAGCGTTTTTTTATTTTAGGCGACCCTTACAACGGGGAGCGTCTCGTAAAGCCTGCTGAACTCGGTGTCGCATTGCGGGCACTACCTGCTCTTCAAACCACGGATTGCGGCGTAGCCAACGTGTGTTTCTGGGAGAAGGATGAGGCAGCGAAAAGGCATGAGGCGCCCACTGTTGCCATTGCTTGACGGTCTCGGTCAGTGTCTTAGGCTTGTTGGCTAAGTAGTACTGCTGAGCATATTGACCAATCAGCAAGGTCACCGCAACGTTAGGGAGATGTGCTTTGATTGCCTGGTGCCACACGGGGGCGCAGATACGCGCCGGCGGCAGATCGCCCGATTTACCTTTGCCGGGATAACAAAAGCCCATGGGCATGATGGCAAATAAATCTGGCTGGTAAAACTGCTCACGTGTGACCCCCAGCCATTCACGCAGGCGATCGCCACTAGGGTCGTTAAACGGCAGACCACTTTCATGCACCCGTCGCCCTGGCGCTTGACCGATAATCAGCACTCTAGAATCTGTACTCGCTTGGATAATTGGGTGGGGGCCGTTCGCCAGCCAGTGTTGGCATAAGTGGCACTCACGAGCGGTTACTAAGGCGGTCTCTAAATCGGAGAAAACCATTTAATACCCTTTGTTAAAATTGACCTGATGAGCCAGCGGCTTACCGGCATGCCAACGGCGATAATTGTCTGCAAAAAGGTCAAAAACTTGTTCGGGAAAACTAACGGCAGCAATATGTGGGGTAATGTGAACACGAGGATGCACCCAAAAAGGATGCGCTTGAGGTAGCGGCTCTTTTTGCATCACGTCCAATACGGCTAAGCGCAGTTTTTTCTCGTCCAGGGCCTTAATGAGCGCAGGTTCATCGACCGTTGCGCCGCGACCGACATTAATAAACAAGAGGTCTTGTGCGTATTGCCAAAAATCAGCATTCACGCATTGGGCCGTCTCCGTTGTTGCGGGCAGTGTACTGACTAACACATCGACCTCGCCTAGCCGCTGACGCAGCGCAGTTAGCGTCATGGTGTGCTCAAACCCCTCGACAGCACGCCCATCTTGGTTGGTGCCCAGCACGTGCATCCCAAACGCATGAGCCACGGTGGCAATATGCTGACCAATGGCGCCCGTCCCCAGAATAGCCAGTGTTTTTCCACGTAACGACGTGTAGTCGTGCGGTTGCCAAAGACGTTGCGCTTGCTGGTCTGCATATTGAGTAATATGTCGTGTTTCGTTGAGCAAATAGCCGAAGACGTATTCGGCCATTAAGTCACCAAAAACGCCTCTCACATTGGTTAATTGATAGTGTCGATAAGGTGCGTTGATCAGGGCGTCGATACCGGCGAATGTTGATTGTAACCAGCGGAGCTGATCGCCATAGCATAATTGAGGTGCCGCCAGTGGCGGATCGGCGAGCCAGATAGTGGCTTGATCGGGGCGATCCACGACGGTGAGTTCAGGTAGTGTGGCGTTATGCAGTAACCGATGATAGGTCTCGGCATGCTCGCTGATAACGTAAACTTTATCCACAAAGGCTCCTTTTTATGCTGGGGGGAATCGAGTACACTGCCCTCATTGACCGAGGACGTTTGTCCTTCCCGCTATTAAAGATCAATTAGCTATGTTACGAAACCCTTTACAACTGCGTTTGGAAAAATGTGAGAATTGGCAACATATTAGTTTTATGGCTGCGCTGGTGGAGCGTATGGTGCCAAACTACGCGCTTTTCTGTGCGCAAACAGAATTTGCCGACCCGCAAGCGTTTCGCAATATTCTCGATGCGGTGTGGGAATCGCAAACGGTCAAAACGGCTAAAATTGACTTTGAGCGCCAATTAGAAAAGCTCGAGCCATTGATCCCTGTGGCTGATGACGATGCCATCTATCTGACGTATCCGGCGATTGATGCCTGTATTGCCTTGTCTCAGCTTCTTCACGCTTTGTTAGATCGTGATGAAATCTTGCCCATTACATTAAAAGTTTCTCAGCAGTCGGTCCTCAGTGTTGCCCAGCTTGAAGAAGCACAAACCGGTGAAACGGTAACCGATGACAATCAAAAGGCGTTTGAGGCGGTTTGTGAGGAATGGGATGCCCAGTGGGCAATCTTCCGTGTGCTGAAAAGTGCCGAAAGTCGTGATGTGGAGATGCTCAAAGGCATCCGGCAAGAGCTTCGAGAAGCTGGCGTGAGTAATCTAGGGTTGCGTGCTGAGTAAGCATGAGTTGTCAAAACGTTAGTAAGAACAGAAAGGCGGCCTAGGCCGCCTTTTCGAGTTATGACTCATCGGTATGTCGTTGTACCGGTGGCTCGTCATCGTCTTGGCTTTCAATCATATTATGCTGCTTCTTCCAGGCGTCCCAGCGCTGATAAGCCAGTTGCTGCATGTCCGTCACGGTGTCCGCCTCATCAATGATTTCTCTTCCGGTGAGATACTCAAAAATGTCTTCGAGCGTAATAATCCCTTGTACCGTGCCGTATTCGTCGACAATCATCGCCAATTGAGCGCGGCGAATCATCAAAATATCAAATGCTTGTAAGACCGTATTACCGGGTAAGATTACCGCGAGTGGGCGCATCAAGTTGCCTAACCGTGTTTGTCCTGCCCCTTCGGTTTTGACTTCATAGATATTGGATTTGTGGACAAACCCCAAAATATCGTCACGCTGCTCACCGTAGACAAGAGGACGTGAGAAGGGGCAATCGCCATGTTCCTTGAGAAAGGTGTTAACATCCATATCGGCGGGAACACGAAATAATACGGGACGTGGCGTCATAAGCTGAGTGGCAGGAAGATCGCGTAATTTAAGCATGTTATTGAGCATTTGCGTTTCATCTTCGCCCATTTCGCCACTTTCAGATGCCAGCATTGCCATCGCTGAAATTTCGTCACGCAGTTTGACATGCGTGGTATCTGCGCTCAGCCGCTTGGTGATTTGTTCGGACAGCCAAACAAACGGCGTTAATGCCCAGACCATCCACTTTAGAATGACGGCGGCACTGGGTGCCAGTTGAGGCCAGAAATTGGCGCCAATGGTTTTAGGAATGATTTCTGATAAAAGAAGAATCGCCAGTGTAAGAACAGCGGAGAATACCCCGACCCAAGCATCACCAAACACATGGGCAGCTTGCGCGCCTGCACCGGCGGCTCCAACTGTATGCGCAATGGTATTCAGTGTCAGAATGGATGCGAGTGGCCGATCAATATCTTTTTTAAGCGCGTTGAGCCGCTCTGCGGCTGGGTGACCTTGGTTTCTTAGATTGGCAATATAGCTCGGTGTGATGCTCAGCAAAATAGCTTCCAGTACTGAGCATATGAAAGACACACCAATTGAAAGCGAGATAAAAAGGATCAGAATGAGCATAAATTTCCGAAGTTAAAAGTCAGTCAACACTCTAAAGATCAGGCCATTGGCGGGCGTTTACAACCTTTCAACTGAGAAAAAACGCAACAAATTGTGAGTTCGCGCTCAGTTTGTGGTTAAAGAGCCTCCATACAGCCACACAGAGCGCCACAAACCTTTGCCAGCCGGGCTTCTTTTGAATTAGAGTGACTTCGTCTCTAAAAAACCTAGAAGGGAAGACATAATGAACAAGACCCAACTGATCGACCTGATCGCAGAAAAAGCAGAACTTTCAAAAGCACAAGCGAAAACCGCTTTGGAAGCGACTTTAGGCGGTATTGAAGGCGCTTTGAAAGAAGGCGAGCAGGTACAACTGATTGGCTTCGGTACGTTTAAATTGAACCACCGTGCAGCACGCACAGGTCGCAACCCACAAACGGGTCAAGAAATTCAAATTGCGGCAGCAAACGTACCTGCGTTTGTCGCGGGTAAAGCGTTAAAAGACGCGGTTAAATAAGCGTTACTGCTCATGTCGCCATAGCCTTCTCGCTATGGCGTTTTTGTATGTGGACTCGTGATGCGTTCTAAATTTTGGATAGTCGCGTTGATGGCCATCCTGGTTGGATGCTCAAGTGGGCAGCCTTCCAAGCCGGTCACGCATATGACCGCCGCTTCCGCCGGCGATTATCGCGCTGTTTACTGGTTGGATAGTCAGCAAGGGCAGGTGATTGGTTTAGCCGAGCAAGTGTGGCAGGGCGATTATGGTCGTTATCGTAGCGAGTATGTCTGGCGAGACGGCAGCTTGCGTGCAATCAAACGAGAGGGCACACAGCTGGCGGGCGCCGCATTAGCTCCCTTCTCTATCTATGTTCGATTTGATGCCAGTGGTGAGCCTGTCTTTCAGCGCTATCAGCAAGATGAAACCTTACTCCCCTTGAGTAGCGCGACACTGACCCGCCTTTATCAAGAAGCCAATCAAGTACAGCAGCAAGCAAAAACGCAGTTGTCACGTGATGTATCAGTGTGGCAAGCGCAGCGTCAGGGCGACCGTTGGGTCGATTGTCGTGGCGATACCCAGCGTTGGACATTTTCTGACACGATTGATCCCAGCGTGGTTTCGCAGATAAGTCAGCCCGGCACCTTTTTGGTAGCAGCTGGCGATTCAGGTATCCTACGCGATAACATCGACTTTCTTGTGTATGTCGATAATAACAAAGCCTGTTTGCAGCGCCCTCGCTTACTTGACGAATAAAAGCTCGATGAACAAAACCCTATCGAAGCAAAAAAGCTCGTCGACACGTAAAAACCGCGGATATAAAAAATGCGCCTTGGTGGCGCATTTATCGGGTCTGGCTTGCTGGATGCGGCATGCCGCGATGTAACATTAAGTCGATAAATCAGCTTTTTCGCGAGATACCGCGCGGTGGGCGATGTCACTGCGATAAAAGCAGCCTGGCCAGTAAATCATAGCGGCAAGCGCGTCAGCGCCTTGTTTGGCGGCTGTTACCGTCTCTCCCAGTGCCGTTGCACAGAGTACACGCCCGCCGGATGTGACAATGTCGCCGTTGTTGAGCGCAGTACCGGCATGAAACACTTTGGCGGTATCGCTATCGGTAGGCAGCCCAGTAATACGATCGCCCTTACGATAGTCTCCTGGATAGCCACCTGCGGCTAAAACCACGCCGACGGCTGCACGTGGATCCCACTGAGAATCGACTTTATTGAGGCGTCCTTGCGTGCCAGCCAGGCAAAGCTCCACCAAGTCAGATTGCAAACGCATCATAATCGGTTGAGTTTCCGGATCGCCAAAGCGACAGTTAAACTCAATGACTTTTGGCGTCCCATCGACGGCGATCATCAATCCTGCGTATAAAAAGCCGGTATAGGGCGCACCATCCGCATACATCCCTTTGACGGTGGGCATAATCACCTCGTCCATCACGCGTTGGTGAATGGCGTCGGTGACCACAGGGGCGGGCGAGTATGCACCCATACCGCCGGTGTTGAGGCCGGTATCGCCTTCACCTGCGCGTTTATGGTCTTGGCTGGTGGCCATTGGCAACACATGCTCACCATCCACCATGACGATAAAGCTTGCTTCTTCGCCTTGCAGAAATTCTTCGATGACCACGCGGTGGCCCGCTTCACCAAAGGCATTGCCCGAGAGCATATCGCGCACGGCCTCAGTCGCTTCTTGCTCGGTCATCGCCACAATGACCCCTTTGCCAGCGGCAAGGCCGTCGGCTTTGACCACAATGGGCGCGCCTTTTTCCGCGATGTAGGCCAGTGCAGGCTCCACCTTGGCAAAGGTTTGGTAGTCAGCGGTGGGAATGCCGTGGCGCGCTAAAAAGTCTTTGCTGAACGCTTTAGACCCCTCAAGTTGCGCGGCCGCTTGGGTAGGACCAAAGATGGCTAAGCCGTGCTCACGGAAGGCATCGACCACGCCCAACACCAAGGGCGCTTCAGGACCGACGATGGTTAAATCAATCTGTTGCTCGCGGGCAAAGGCCAGCAACCCTTCAACGTCATCAGCTGCGATCGCAATGTTACTCAACTTGTTTTCATGCGCGGTGCCGGCGTTTCCCGGCGCGCAATATACGATCTCAACGTTGGATGATTGCGCGGCTTTCCACGCTAGCGCATGCTCGCGGCCACCGCCACCAATTACTAATACCTTCATGTGTTCTCCTTCATCGCCCACTTAGTGGCGGAAATGGCGCATACCGGTAAAGACCATCGCCATGCCATGCTCATTGGCGGCGGCAATCACTTCTTCATCACGCATCGAACCACCCGGCTGGATCACGCAGGTGATCCCAGCTTTTGCCGCAGCATCAATGCCGTCACGGAAAGGGAAGAAGGCATCAGAGGCCATTACACTACCGGCCACTTCGAGCTGCTCATCGGCCGCTTTGATGCCGGCTATTTTCGCCGAGTAGACGCGGCTCATTTGGCCGGCGCCGACGCCGATGGTCATGCTGTCTTTGGCATACACAATCGCGTTCGATTTTACGTATTTTGCCACTTTCCAGCAAAATAGGGCATCGCTTAGCTCTTTGTCTGTGGGCTGGCGCTCAGTGACAATGCGCAAATCGTCTAAACCGACCATGCCTTGGTCGCGTGCTTGAACTAACAAGCCGCCATTGACGCGCTTGCTATCCCAACCTGTGGTGCGTGCTTGCCATTGGCCACACTCGAGAAGACGGACATTTTTCTTCGCCGCGACCACCGCTTTGGCGGCGTCACTGACGCGCGGCGCGATGATCACTTCGACAAATTGACGCTCAACAATGGCGTGTGCCGTGTCGCCGTCCAGCTCACGGTTAAAGGCAATAATGCCACCAAATGCTGAGGTAGGATCGGTTTGATAAGCGCGCTGATAGGCACTGAGTAAGTCTTCACCGATAGCAACGCCACAGGGGTTGGCGTGTTTTACAATCACGCAGGTAGGTTGTTCAAACTCTTTCACGCACTCTAATGCCGCATCGGTGTCAGCGATATTGTTATAAGACAGCGCCTTGCCCTGCAGTTGGGTAGCCGTGGCCACCGAGGCTTCTTGCGGGTGGGCTTCAGTATAAAAGGCGCCCGCCTGGTGGCTGTTCTCGCCATAGCGCATGTCTTGCTTTTTAACCCAATGTTGGGTCAGGGTGCGTGGGAATGGCGACTCTTGGCTGTCTTCTGCGTGATGATAGGCAGGCACTTGGGTACCAAAGTAATTCGCAATCATGGCATCGTAGGCCGCGGTGTGCTCAAACGCGGCAATCGCTAAATCAAAGCGCGTGGCATGTGTCAAAGACTGCTGGTGCTGATCCATCTCGGTGAGCACGCGATCATAGTCTTGGCTGTTTACCACAATGGTGACATCAGCATGGTTTTTCGCCGCTGAGCGCACCATGGTTGGGCCGCCGATATCGATATTCTCGATGGCTTGATCACGTGTGCAATCTGGGTTGGCAACGGTTTGTGCGAACGGGTAGAGGTTCACTACTACCATATCAATCGGTGCGATCTGATGCTGTTCCATCACCGCATCGTCTTGACCGCGCCGGCCCAAAATACCGCCGTGAATTTTCGGGTGGAGGGTTTTCACGCGGCCATCCATCATTTCGGGGAAGCCGGTATGCTCGGAGACTTCGGTGACCGCAAGGCCGTTTTCTGCGAGCAAACGGGCCGTGCCGCCGGTTGATAGCAGTTCGACACCGCGTTGGGCGAGCGCTTGGGCAAACTCGACCACACCGGTTTTATCAGACACGCTGAGTAACGCGCGACGAATAGGACGCAGATTTTCCATGGCTTAGCTCTCTTCACTGACAGATTGAATGCTTATCAAAGCCCACCATGGCTAACCACATAGGTAAACTTTATTAAACGGCCAATTGTCAAAGCGGCGCCATTCTATCTGATTTTATTTGCGCAATCGATTGCTATTTGCTGATGGCGACATTTTTATTGTTTTTATCGGGCTGTCGTTGCTTGCCTTGATGCAACGCTGGTCATAAGGGCCCGCCTTTGTTACAAAAAGAGAGTTCATCCAACATGAAAAGGAGCGGTGATGACCAAGTTGCTGCAAATAGGTGAGCTAGCCAAGCACTGTGGTGTCTCCACCGATACGCTGCGTTTTTATGAAAAGTCCGGTCTACTGGCCCCGAGTGCGCGTACAGAGGGTGGATACCGGCTTTATGCCGATGATGCCATTAGCCAAGTCATGTTCATTTTACGCGGCAAAGAAATGGGATTATCGCTTGATGAAATTCACGAGCTGTCTGACATTCGCGAAGAAGCGACGTTACACACCTGTGCAGAAGTGAAAGGGATCACCCAGCGGCGCCTGAATGAGGTCTCAGAGAAGATAGCCGCGCTTGAGCGGGTCAAGCATTCCCTTACACGTTTAAATGCCGCCTGCTGCGGTATGGACGACGATGACGCGACCCATTGCTCAATATTGGAAACCCTAGCGGACAGTGAAGATTCCAACTCATGCTGTTAAGGAAAGGTGCGTTGCACCATCAGAGAAAACAAAAACGGGCTAACCGATTAACGGCTAGCCCGTTTTATAACAGCCAAACCAATGATTGATTAGTTCATGCCGTATTTTTTCAGTTTCTTACGCAATGTACCGCGGTTGATGCCCATCATGGTGGCTGCGCGGGTTTGGTTGCCGCGGGTGTATTGCATGATGGTATCCAGCAGTGGCTGCTCAACTTCTGCGAGGACAAGCTCATACAGATCGTTGACTTCCTGGCCATTCAATTGCGCGAGGTAGTTCTTCAAGGACGCTTTTACAGAGTCACGAAGTGGCTTTTGCGTAATTTGATCTTGTGAAGTTACAGTTGTTACTGTCAATGTTTCGGAAGTCAGGTTTTGTTCGAACATATTCTGTCAGCTCTTCTCGTATTTATGCAACGTTGTCGAAGTAGCCTTGCAGCGCATCGATCTGCTGTTGTGCATCTTCGATTGCGTTGAAGGTGCGGCGAAAGTCGCCAATTTGATCATGCTCTTTGAGGTACCAGCCCACGTGCTTTCGGGCAATACGTAATCCTTTGAGCTCCCCATAAAATTGATGAAGCTCTTGAACATGACCCAACAAAATCGTCCTAACCTCTTCTAATGAAGGGGCAGGCAAGTGCTCACCTGTGGTGAGATAGTGGTGGATTTCGCGAAAAATCCACGGGCGTCCCTGAGCAGGGCGACCAATCATTACGGCATCTGCCCCTGTATAGTCGAGAACATACTGGGCCTTTTCTGGTGAATCAATGTCGCCATTGGCTATCACCGGAATCGATACCGCTGCTTTCGCAGCTTTAATGCTGTCGTACTCTGCCTCACCTTTGTACATGCAGGCACGCGTGCGGCCATGCAGTGCAAGGGCTTGGATACCACAATCTTCCGCCATCCGGGCGATCGTTACACAGTTCTTATTGTCCGGATCCCAGCCTGTACGCGTTTTAAGCGTCACGGGAACATCCACCGCGTTTACCGTGGCTGTTAGGATTTGCTCAATCAGATCGGGTCGAGTTAGCAATGCAGAGCCTGCTAGCTTTTTATTGACCTTTTTCATTGGGCAACCCATGTTGATGTCAATCACTTGCGCCCCGTTCTCGACACAAAATCGCGCTGCCTCAGCCATAAGCTCGGGTTCAGCCCCCGCGATTTGCACCGAGCGCAGACCGGATTCGTCAATATGAACCATGCGCTTTTGCGATTTGTTCGTCCGCCACAATGCTGGATTGGATGACATCATTTCACTGATAGCCATACCGGCACCATGCGCAAGGCATAGCTCACGAAATGGTCGGTCCGTCACGCCGGCCATTGGGGCGACGATCAAAGGGACATCCAGGGTGTAAGGTCCGATACGCAAAAGCTCTAAATCCTCTTCAGCCGCTCTGAGTCAGCAAGGGCGCGCATTTTACGCATTTTTGCTGCGTCTGAAAAGGACAATATTTGAGCATTGATGGCTTGATTTTTCTCGCACTTTTTGTATCAGCCGCGTTTCGCTGATTAATCAAGCATTTCAAGTAGCACGTCAACCATGGCTTACCGACAAAAGTTACTTGTGCGGCAAGCTCATAGCGCGACGATCTGACCGATTAAGTGAGCAACTGGCCGCTTATCCGGCACCACTCTTCACGTTCGACGATCGGGTTAATATCGAGACGATCGCGATAGTGATTAGCAACGTCTTCGGCTTGAGAATCGAGAACGCCAGACATCGCTAGTTGACCATTTGGTTTGATCAGCCCTTTGATCACGCCAGAAAGCTCACGGAGTGGGCCAGCGAGAATATTGGCCACGACCACATCTGCTTTCAGATCGGCCGGTTGGTCTTTCGGGAGATACAGGTGCAGTTGATCGGCAACACCATTACGCTCAGCGTTGTCCTTGGAGGCGAGCAGGGCTTGGGGATCGATATCAATGCCAATGACCCGCTCAGCGCCCAGCTTGATAGCCGCAATGGCTAGAATGCCTGAGCCACAGCCAAAATCAATCACGGTTTTTCCGTTTAGATCCAAGCTATCAAGCCACTCTAAACAAAGAGCCGTGGTTGGGTGAGAGCCGGTGCCAAAGGCGAGTCCAGGATCCAGCATCACGTTGACTGCCGTGTCATCGGGGACCTCACACCAGGTCGGACAGATCCACAGCCGCTCGCCAAATTGAATCGGCTTAAAGTTATCCATCCATGCCCGTTCCCAGTCTTTGTCTTCGAGCTGCTCGATCTTGTGGGCAAAGTTGTCAGCCAGCAATGGGCTCGCGTTTAGTACCGCTAATACGGTATCCATATCGGCTTGTGCATCATACAACGCCATGATGTCAGTTTCGCCCCACAAGCGGGTTTCGCCGGGTAAAGGCTCAAAAACCGGGGTGTCTTTGGCATCAAGGAAGGTCACAGACAACGCGCCGGCTTCTTCCATCAGTAGATCGCCAAGTGCTTCAGCATTGTCGGCATTGGCGTTCAGTTTTAATTGGATCCAAGGCATGGTGAATCTCGTGTCAGGATAAGGAATACTGAAGATGTTATCAGATCAACACTGTGCATGCTGCAAACAAAAAGCGGCCTACAAACATGCAGGCCGCTTTGCGTCTATTTATCGTTCTACGCTCTGGTCATGACAAGCCGAGCTTCTTCTCGAGGTAATGAATGTTGGCACCACCGCGTTGGAAGTGCTCGTCATTCATAATGTCGATCTGGAGTGGGATATTGGTTTTTATGCCGTCAATCACTGTCTCAGCGAGCGCATTTCTCATGCGAGCAATCGCAACGTCGCGGTTTTCCCCATAACAAATAAGCTTGCCGACCATGGAGTCGTAATGGGGAGGCACGTGATAGCCCGTATAGACATGGGACTCCCAGCGTACACCCATGCCACCTGGCGAATGAAAGCGTTGGATTTGTCCCGGGCTGGGGATAAAGCGCTCTGGATCTTCGGCGTTGATCCGGCACTCGACCGCATGACCACGAATCTGAATATCGTCTTGCGTAAACGACAGCGGCTGACCGGCAGCGATACGCAGTTGCTCTTTAACCAAATCGATACCCGTGACCATTTCTGTCACAGGGTGCTCAACTTGAATACGTGTATTCATCTCGATAAAGAAGAACTCGCCGTTTTCATACAAAAATTCAAAGGTGCCGGCGCCGCGATAGCCAATTTCAACACACGCGCGGCAGCAACGTTCACCAATAAACTTACGCATTTCTGCAGTGATCCCTGGTGCAGGGGCTTCTTCGACCACTTTTTGATGGCGGCGTTGCATTGAGCAATCGCGTTCACCGAGATGAATGGCACCACCTTGACCGTCTGCGAGTACCTGCACTTCAACATGACGTGGGTTTTCAAGGAATTTTTCCATGTAAACCATGTCGTTGCTGAACGCGGATTTTGCTTCAGAACGCGTCATGGCAATGGCGTCAATCAGTTCCGATTCGGCACGAACCACACGCATACCACGGCCACCGCCGCCGCCAGACGCTTTGATAATGACGGGATACCCGATACGCTTGGCGATCGCTTTGTTTTTTTCTTGATCGCTACCCAGAGGGCCATCTGAACCTGGCACACAGGGTACGCCCGCTTTTTTCATCGATTCGATCGCGGAGACTTTGTCCCCCATCAGACGAATGGTTTCTGCTCTTGGGCCAACAAACACAAACCCTGAGCGTTCGACTTGCTCGGCGAAATCGGCATTTTCTGATAAGAAGCCGTAGCCAGGATGAATGGCAACAGCACCGGTGATTTCAGCGGCACTGATAATGCGAGGAATGTTCAAGTAGCTTTGATTGCTTGGCGCGGGGCCAATACAGACGGTTTCGTCGGCTAACAAGACATGCTTAAGATCGCGATCTGCGGTGGAATGCACCGCCACGGTTTTAATGCCGAGCTCTTTACAAGCACGCAAAATCCGCAGTGCAATTTCACCACGGTTAGCAATTACAATTTTATCTAACATGCGCCCTCGCTTATTCGATGATCACGAGTGGTTCGTCGAATTCAATGGGCTGGCCGTCTTCACACAGAATCGCTTTCACCACCCCGCTCTTATCGGCTTGGATTTGGTTCATCATTTTCATGGCTTCAACGATACACAAGGCGTCGCCTTCTTTCACTTGGCTGCCGACTTCGACAAATGCTGCCGACTCTGGGCTCGGTGCACGGTAGAAGGTGCCAACCATGGGTGACAGAACCTGATGGCCAGTCGGTTTAGGTGCGCTTGCTGGCTCTGCGGCAGAAGCCTCGGGGGCAGGCGCGGGTGCAGCCGGCGCTGCGTATTGTGGTGCGTACTGTGGCGCAGCCATTTGGACTGGCGCTGCGGGTGCTGAGCGGCTGATTCGTACTGACTCTTCACCTTCGGCAATCTCGAGTTCGGAGATGCCCGATTCTTCGACAAGTTCGATCAGTTTTTTAATCTTGCGGATATCCATGATACGTCTCTTCTTATGTTTTGTTTTACTGGGCCGCAAACGCGAGGTGGCGTGCGGCAGCTGTTAAGGCGAATTCGTAACCATCAGCCCCTAAGCCACTGATCACGCCGACCGCTTTATCCGACAAATAGGAATGATGTCGGAAGGGTTCGCGGGCGTGAACATTAGATAAATGCACTTCAATAAAGGGAATGTTGACCCCGAGCAGTGCATCGCGTAATGCAACCGAGGTGTGCGTCAAAGCGGCTGGGTTAATAATAATAAAATCCACGCTTTCCATCGCTTGGTGGATTTTATCAATGAGGCTAGCTTCACTGTTGGATTGAAAGTGCTCAAGGGTCAATGCCAACCCTGTGGCTTGAGCCTCTAACGCGGCCATGATTTGCGCGAGGGTCTGAGAGCCATAGTGTTCAGGCTCACGGCGTCCGAGCAAGTTAAGGTTCGGGCCGTTTAAGACTAAAATGTGGTTTCTTGTCGGCATCTTGAGGCTTACTTCTCCTATTCGCTAACATCGTGTCAGCTTAGTGTGAATTCCTGCTGGTACGCATGCTGTGATGGTACGCTACATGCGATTTTATCCTTTGTGATAGCAATTATAGAGAATTCACCGCAAATCGCAGCAAAATACTGGTCTAATCAGCACACTTCGTCCTGTTGGTGTTGAAAAAATGCGCGCTAAAGCAGGTTTAGCGGCAAGAATAAAAAAGCCGCCCGTGGGCGGCAAAGGTTGCTAAGCAATCTTTCGTGAGGGTTACACCACACTCTCTTTTTCTGCAATAAGCTTATCCACCACACTCGGGTCGGCAAGGGTAGACGTATCTCCCAAGCTTCCGGTTTCGCCTGTGGCAATTTTACGCAGAATTCGGCGCATGATTTTACCGGAACGTGTTTTAGGGAGCGCATCGGTCCAATGAATGAAATCTGGCGTGGCGATCGGTCCGATTTCTTTTCGCACCCATTCTTTCACTTCTTTATGCAACTCGGCGCTCGGTACTTCACCGGCGTTGAGGGTGATATAGGCATAAATGGCTTGGCCTTTGATATCATGAGGCACCCCAACAATTGCCGCTTCAGCAATCTTATTGAATGCCACCAAAGCGGATTCGACTTCGGCGGTTCCCATTCGGTGTCCGGATATATTGAGTACGTCATCAACCCGGCCGGTGATCCAGTAATAACCGTCTTGATCGCGGCGCGCGCCGTCACCAGTAAAATACATACCTTTGAAGGTCGAGAAGTAAGTCTGCTCGAAGCGATCGTGGTCACCAAATACGGTCCGCATTTGACCGGGCCATGAGTCTAGCATCACCAAGTTACCCTCTGTCGCGCCATCAAGAAGATTGCCCATGTTGTCCACCAGCGCTGGCTGAACACCAAAGAAAGGACGCGTCGCTGAGCCCGGTTTAAGTGGTGTGGCGCCAGGGAGGGGCGTAATCAAAATCCCGCCCGTCTCTGTTTGCCACCAAGTATCGACAATTGGGCAGGCTTGATTACCGATGGTGCTGTGATACCACTCCCAGGCCTCGGGGTTAATGGGCTCGCCGACCGATCCCATGATCCGTAGCGAATTACGTTGGGTGCCGGCAACGGCTTCATTGCCTTTGGCCATCAGTGCGCGAATCGCGGTGGGGGCGGTGTAGAGGATATTGACCTGGTGCTTATCGACCACTTCACTCATTCGCGCCGTGGTCGGGTAGGTGGGGACACCTTCGAATAAAAGGGTTTTTGCCCCGTTCGCGAGCGGGCCATACACCAGATAGCTGTGACCGGTAATCCAGCCGACATCGGCCGTACACCAGAACACCTCGCCGTCTTGATAATCGAAAACATATTTGAAGGTCATTGCAGCGTAAACTAAGTATCCGCCTGTGGTGTGGAGAACGCCTTTGGGGGTGCCGGTGGAGCCGGAGGTGTAGAGAATGAAAAGGGGATCTTCAGCCTGCATTTCTTCTGCGGGGCAATCCACCGATGCGTTTTCCGTGACCTCATGCCACCAAACATCGCGGTGATGATGCCAATCAATGTCGCCACCTGTGCGCTGGTAGACCACCACTTTTTCGATTGACTTCACGTTGGGGTGGGTTAGCGCTTCATCGACATTTTGCTTTAACGGGACGGCACGGCCACCGCGTACCCCTTCATCCGCAGTTACCACCACTTTCGCGTTCGAGTCAATGATGCGGCCAGCAAGCGCTTCAGGGGAGAAGCCACCGAATACGACGGTATGCACCGCCCCAATGCGCGCACAAGCGAGCATCGCGATGGCCGCTTCCATGACCATCGGCATATACAAGCAAACCACATCGCCTTTTTTAACCCCTTGCGCTTTTAGGGCGTTAGCAAAGCGACCCACGTGCTCGTAAAGGGCTTGGTAAGTCAGGGTCGCATCGTCGTTGGGATCATCGCCTTCCCAAATCAACGCGATTTGATCGCCTTTGTCTTTTAGGTGGCGATCAATACAGTTAGCCGCCACGTTGAGTGTGCCATCTTCAAACCAGCGAATATCGACATGCCCCGTATCAAAGGACGTGTGCTTGACGTTGCTGTAAGGTTTTATCCAATCAATTATCTGGCCTTGTTCTCGCCAAAATCCCTCAGGGTCGGTAATTGATTGCTGATAGAGAGCTTGATATTTGGCCTCATCAGCGTGTGCCTTTTGTGCAATTGAAGGCATGACGGGATATACGTGACTATCGCTCATCCTGTTTCTCCTCGTGTCCGCGATGCTCCGCGCGGCGCTTCCATGTCGTGAGATGTCAGGCGTTACCGCGGCCTGGCAAACGTAAACCATGCAGTAAAGGTGTGACAGATAAGGCTATCCGGCAATTAGACTTTAGGATGAGCCCCTTGATTTTTAAGTGGATTGTGGTGTTGTCGGGCCAGTTACTGGGCGCTGGATCGCACTTTTATTGCGATTCAAGGGCGCTGGATTACCGAGATTGAGGGATTGGCATCTCGCCTTGCGTCAGGCGAACATAAATCAGGGCCGCTGCTAAGGCATCGTCTAAAGCATCATGGCGAGCAGGAAGGGGAATCTCTAGATGGCGACTGATCGCTTCCATGCTGATGTCATGATAAGCATTAGGGAGTAGGCGCTCTAATTTGCGTTGATAAATGTCGCTGACTTCAATCAGTGGGTTGGGCAGCGGGAAACCAAGATATTGACGGGCATAGCGATCCAAAATGCTTTTGTCGTAGCGGATATGGTAGCCAACCAAAGGATGATTACCGATGAAGTGGATCAGTGAGGTCATGGCCTGCTTGGCACTGACACCATGGACAAGATCTTGATGACGCAATTGATGAATGCGCACGGAGCTGGCGCTTAAACTTTCGGGCGCGGCAAGGGTGAGTGTCAGCGATTGACTGGTCAGAATACGATTGCCTTTGATCGGTGTCGCCGCAATCGTGACTAACTCGGCATGAGCTGGGTCAAGGCTGGTGGTTTCACAATCCAGTGATATCAGGGTACGTTTATCTGGCGGTAAAAAGAGCGCGCGATAAGGAGAGTGGCGCAACCGATAGCGATACCAATAGCGAGCTAGCTCGTTCACGTTAATCCCTCACATGATAGTGGAATGCGAGGGATTGTTTAAACTTTTTCACCACGTGCAACCCGTGGCGCAACAGATCGCGTTCACTCGACGGTAAGTCGGCCACATCCAGACGGTTACTTTGCTGCTCACCACGAAGTTGTTGGCGTAGACGAAGACGAATAAACAGTTTTAGCGCCTCTGACAGGTTTTCTGCCGTCTCGTCGGCAAGTGTGCCTAACTGGGCCAGTTGCGCGAGCCTCTCAAAGGTATTGGTCTCGGTGATCCCTTTTTCTAAGCTCATGGTGCGAACACCGTGGACGATCGGGAAAATGCCGCCTTTTTTAATATCTAGCCCTTCTTTACTGCTTTTAAGCGAGCCAAACACGGTCAAAGGAACCCGGAAGGCCAGCGCGGGACGCACAAAGGTATTAAGCGCCAACATATTGTCACTTAACGCCTCGTGAAGTGGTGTTTGGATCGCATTAATCAAGCTGAGATCCCCAGCAATCGCCTGGCTATCGGCTAAGATGGCCAAATCCATCACGCTTTGTTCATTGGCACTTTGGACGAGGTTGCGCACGGTTTGTTGCCATTGCGAGGCGGTTTTTACCCATTTGGGGTTGCTGACCATCACATTGCCGGGGCAGGGCGGGTAGCCCAGTTGATAAAGCGTGTGTGAAAAGGCCGCCATTACTTGCTGACAATCCGGCCAGTCCAGGTCATCGGCGAGAATAAGCGCATTATCTTGATCGGTTTTAAGTACTTGCTCGCCCCGTCCTTCTGAGCCCATCACCACCATGCAGCACTGGTTTTGATAGTTCTCGGGCACCAACAAGCGAAAGGCTTTTTCCATGATTTGTTCATTCACGGTGGCGATGAGTTGCATCACAAAGCGGGTATGGATGCCGTTGTTAAATAGGGTATGCACCAGTTTGCTCTGGCTATTGGCGGCGATAACTAACTCATCAATGGTTTGGGCGCGCGCAATTTGCAAGTTGAGCACGTGTGAGTGGGTTGAAAATAGACTCAGCACTTGCGGCAGGTCAAGCATCCCCGCGGTTTGCCCTTGCTGGTCGACCACACGCACACGCTTCACGCGCTGGCGCGTCATACTGATCATGGCGTGAAAAAGAAAGTCACCGCGTTCAACACTGACCACAGGGCGCGTGGCCACCTCGCCAACGTGGGCAGATTGATCATAGTCATCGAGTACCAAAGCGTGTAATAAGTTCGTCCGGGTAATGATCCCGCAGTCTCCATCATCAAACGTTACCAAAGCACAGTCACAGCGTTCGGCTTTCATTTGCGCGGTCGCGGCTTTTATCGTCAGCGTTGGGGAAATACATAACGCAGGTTGAATATTACTATCATCAATCCTGGTGAGCATAAATTCGGCGAGGTTTTGTTGCTGACGTGCCTGGACCATTAACGCTTGTCGGCGTTGTAAGTTGGTCTCAAAGTAATCGCGGAAGTCTTGATTACTATGGTAGATCGCAAGAAACACCTCGGCCGGTAGTAGGTGACAAAGCGTATCTTCTAGGGCGCGGTATTGATGTTTGGCGGTGCCGTGCACGAGCGCGGGGACGTCAAATAAATCCTCAGACGTATAGTGAGAAAACACTTCTTTGCCTTCTTCTGAGACTTCTTCGACACTGCCTTTAATAATGATAAACAGCTGCTCACCCGTATCGCCTGCATGGATCAGGCTGTCACCACGTCGAAAATAGCCAACATCCAGCGCTTGTCGACATTGTTTGGCTTGTGCGGGCGTTAGGCAATCAAACGGTGGCTGCGAGGTGTCAAAAGGTTCAGGCATAATCGCACTCCTCACTATGATAGCCTCAGTGTGTCCTAGCCCTCGCGATCCTGCTAGCCGACTTTAGTCTAGCCAGTTACGACGGTTTCATCGACGAGATCAATGTTTTGCCATCAATAAGCGCCGCTTGTGTCTTTTTTTCCCGTCCTATTACTGCGACACTTAGCGCCGTATGTCTCTTAATATGAAGTAATGATATGGCATTAACCCAATGTTCCCCCTTTCGTTGGTTGTCAGAATATTTTGGCGGCTTCTTTTTTTCGTATGGCGTGTATTTGCCGTTTTGGGCGATATGGTTTGAGTCTCTAGGCCTTAATTCGGGCGTGATCGGGACCTTGATTGGGCTTGGTTTTGCTACCCGGTGTGTCGCCAACTTAGTGTTTACTCCGCGCGTGCAACAGGTTGAGGCTTTGTTGCCGGCTCTGCGGGCGTTGACCTTGATGGCGTTAGTGACCTGTGCCTTGCATCCTATGATGGGCGCCAATGTGTGGTGGCTGGCTTTCGTCACTGTGTTGTTTAATTTAGCCATTGGTCCAGCGGTGCCCTTGTCTGATGCGTTAGCGAACTATTACGCGCGTCATCGGTATATCGACTATGGTCGTACGCGTCTTTGGGGGTCGATTGCCTTTATTGTCGGTTCGAGCTTAACGGGCTGGTTGGTGACCGAGCAATCGGCGGCAATTATTCCTTGGGTGGCAATCGGTGGCTTATCGGCATGTTTACTGCTGACCTTGCGTCGTCCGACCATCATGCCGCAAAGCGAGCATGATATGACAGGCAGCAAAGTGTCGATGCGTCAGCTATTCCGTGATCGTCAGGTCATTGTATTTTTGCTGATCGCCTCTTTGTTGCAGGGCAGTCATGCCGCCTATTACAGCTTTAGTGCGATTTATTGGAAGCAGGCCGGTTACAGCGAGAGTATCGTCGGCTATTTATGGAGCTTGGGCGTCGTATCAGAAGTGGCCGTATTTGCTCTCGGCGCCCGGCTTTTTAGCGGTTGGTCGTCCAAGTCGCTATTCCAATTGGCTGCGTTAGGCGTATTGATCCGTTGGGGGATAACAGGCACCACCACCGCAGCCATTCCCGTTGTGTTGGTTCAGTTACTCCATGGCGTCACCTTTGCCGGTGCGCACTTGGGTGCCATGCAGTATATTCAGCGTGAATGCGGAACGCGGTTGGTCGCTGCACAAGCTGCTTATAACGCGTTGCCGATGGGCGCGGTGGTCGCGGCTCTTACTACTACAAGTGGGTGGATTTATGCGGTTTCGCCATCGGGAACCTTTTACGCAATGGCGCTGCTTGCGTTGCCTGTTTTTGTGCTCCCATTACGTGAGCCCGAATTTCGACGCGCCAAGCATGCCAGTGTGCAATAAACGGCTTACCGGCTTGCAATAAAGTTAGCTAGAGCGCCCACAAAGCCAGCATTGCATGATTGAGTGGGCGCCGTTGCCGTGGTACACCCAGCCAAAGGATTTGGCACATTATGGCGTCAGGAAGGGAGTCATGACACAAGGCTGGGTAATTGTCTCTGTTTCACTGCTCTATATGGGGGCATTATTTGCCATTGCCTGGTATGGCGATCGCCAGCCGCGCTGGCTTCACAAATGGCGGCCTTGGATTTATAGCCTTTCCATTGCCGTTTATTGCACCTCTTGGACCTTTTTTGGCACCGTCGGCCAAGCGTCCAGCTCTCCATGGTCCTTTTTGCCGATTTACCTGGCGCCGATGTTGGTGTTTACCCTCGGATGGCGCTTTCTCGCTCGTCTCATTCTGATTGCCAAACGCGAACATATCACTTCGATCGCTGACTTTATTGCGGCGCGATATGGCAAGTCTCAGGGACTGGCTGTGATGGTGACGCTGATCGCTGTGGTGGGGGTGCTCCCTTATATTGCGTTGCAACTACGCGGCATTGCCATGGGCCTTGACGTGCTCTCGCCGGAAATGGGGCGGAGTGTTGGCTTAGAACAAACGCAAATTGCGTGGTTGGTGTGTGTCGTTCTCGCCGTTTTTACGGTGTTATTTGGTACTCGACACATTGATAGCACCGAACATCATCGCGGTATGATGATGGCAGTGGCGTTTGAATCTGTCATTAAGCTGGTGGCTTTTCTCGGGGTTGGCGTGTTTGTTGTTGCGCTGTTATTCCAAGCGCCGACGTTGCCAATAACGCTTGAAGCATCAGGCGTTATCGGTGAGCCCGATGTCGGTAGTTTAATCATTCACACCTTTTTAACGGGCGCCGCGATTATTTGTCTGCCGCGCCAGTTTCATACCATGGTGGTGGAAAACACGCGTGCAAGCGATTTGAACATGGCACGTAAAGTCTTCCCAACCTATCTACTCCTGATGCTAATTTTTGTCCTTCCCATGGCTTATGCCGGGCAAGCGTTATTGCCCGGTACACCGGCGGATGCCTATGTGATCCGCTTGCCCTTATCTGTGGGCGCGGAAGGCATGGCATTACTGGCGTTTATGGGCGGTGCCTCGGCAGCCAGTGGCATGGTGATTGTTTCTACCATTGCGCTGGCCATTATGGTCTCCAATGATCTTGTTATGCCGCTGCTGTTACGGCGTATGAAAATGGCCTCTCGCAATTTCGCGCAATTTTCTGGTTTATTACTCAACGTCCGTCGCGCGCTGATTTTCTTGATTTTGATTGCCGCCTGGGGCTTCTATCATTTGATTTTAACCGTCCCAACCTTGTCAGAAATTGGCTTTCTGTCTTTTGCTGCCATCGCGCAATTTGCACCTGCCATGGTTGGCGCCTTGTATTGGCGGCAAGGAAATAAAAAAGGGGTGTACGCTGGGCTGACGGTCGGATTTTCGCTTTGGTTGGTGACCATGATGGTCCAAACCGGGATGCTGGCAGGGGATGGGCAATCCAATATGCTTATCTGGCTGATTACGCCACCATCATTACCTCCACTCGCCGGGCTTAATATTATTGATTGGGGGTTGGCCTTTAGCGTATTGATGAATGCCGCCAGCTTTATCCTTGTGTCTTTATTAACACGACCGTCACTGAGTGAGCGCTTGCAAGCCGCCGCATTTGTCGGCATGCCATTACCCGAAAACGATGGTGCGCGCTTGTATCAAAGCCGAGTCACGGTCGCAGAGCTTGAGATGCTGGCGTCACGCTTCGTGGGGCGTCGACGCATGCGCCAGGCTTTTAGCCAATTTGCTGAGCAGCGCGGTGAGGAGTTAATGCCACAGCAACAGGCCAGCGCCCCTTTAATTCGTCATACCGAGCGTGTGCTGGCGGGCGTGTTTGGATCGTCATCCGCTCGGCTGGTGCTGTCTTCTGCACTACAAGGTCGAAATATGCAGCTGGAGGAAATTGCCACCATCGTGGATGAAGCCTCTGAGTTGTTTGATTTTTCTCGCGGTCTTTTGCAAGGCGCCATTGAGCATATCAATCAAGGGATATCGGTGGTGGATAAACAATTACGGCTAGTGGCGTGGAATCAGCGTTATATCGATATGTTCCAATTTCCACCTGGGCTTATTCAAGTCGGACGACCGGTCGCGGACTTAATCCGGTTCAATGCTCAGCGGGGATTGTGTGGGCCGGGCGATCCGGAGGATCATGTGAGCAAACGGGTGATGCACTTAACGCGGCGAAAGCCGCATACGTCCTCGCGTGTTCATCCCGACGGGCGCGTGATTGAATTGCAAGGTAACCCGATGCCGGGCGGGGGCTTTGTCATGACCTTTACCGATATCACCGCGTTCCGCGATGCCGAAGCCGCGCTCAAACAGTCAAACGAAACCTTGGAAGCGCGTGTGACTGAGCGAACCCAGGAATTGGAGCGCTTGAATAGCCGTTTAATCGACGCCACCCGTAAAGCGGAATCCGCCTCGCAGTCAAAAAGCCGTTTTTTAGCCGCAGTGAGTCACGACTTAATGCAACCGCTCAATGCGGCGCGCTTGTTTGCCTCATCACTGAGTGAAATGGCGGTCAACCGTGAAACAGAAACCGCCGCGCAGCATATCGAAAGTGCGCTCGAAAGTGCTGAGGTATTGATTGGAGACTTATTGGATATTTCTCGTCTTGAATCGGGCAAGATGAAAGCCCGGATTGAATCCTTTCCATTGAGTGAAGTCTTTGATGCGCTTGAAGCGGAATTTGGAGTGTTAGCACATCGACAAGGCCTCGATTTTCATGTCTGCCGCAGCCGGGCCATTGTCCGCTCGGATAAAACCCTCCTGCGGCGAGTATTGCAAAACTTCTTAACCAATGCCTTTCGCTACAACCCAGACGGACGGGTGTTATTTGGCGTGCGCCGTACCGGCCATGATTATCGAATCGAGGTTTGGGATGATGGGGATGGGATCCCGTTGGCTCGCCAGCAAGATATTTTTCAAGAGTTCACTCGGATTGAGCGCCAAGGTGCAGAGCAGGGGCTGGGACTGGGGTTGGCTATCGCGAAAGGCATTAGCCAAATCTTGTCTCAACCGTTGGGACTGAAGTCATGGCCAGGCAAGGGGACTGTTTTTTCCATCACTGTTGATGGCAGTGATATCCGCCAAGTGAATGCTATTCCGAAAGGCGCCACACCAACGCTGCACAGCGCCCAGGTGTTGGAAGGGTGCCGAGTATTATGCGTTGATAATGAACAAGATATTTTGACCGGAATGACCCAGCTTTTATCACGTTGGGGCTGTGATGTGCGGTGCGCGCAAGATGTTGGCGAGGCAATGCAGCAAATCAGTGAACAATGGCAACCTGAATTTGTGCTGAGTGACTATCATTTAGCCAACCAACAAACGGGCCTACAAGTATTACAGCAATGCCAGCTAAAGTTGGGCGCTTGTTTTCATGGCGTAATGATCAGCGCTGACCGCAGTACTGAAACACAACAGACGGTAACTGGACTAGGCTTTACGTATCTGTCTAAGCCCGTGAAGCCGCTGAAGCTACGGACCCTATTACAACAGCGAGGAAAATAATGACGCCGTTTGCATTCGCGCGCCTTGAAACCGATATCGGTACCGTCAAGGTCGAAGGACGATTTGATCCTATTGATGGCCATATTGAAGTCGATGAACTTGCTCACTTGGATGGCGACGGATGGGCCGATGTGAACCATTGGCTTGCTGAACAAGCTTATGAACACAAAATCGCTGTGATTATTGCCGCGATTCGACCTGCCGTGATGTCGCTGAATAGCTAGTGGCTCCCTTCGCTGGGGTCATCATCGTATCATCAATTATGACGCATTTTGTCGTCGACTATGATGCGTCTTGGGCTTGCTGGTGTTCGGTGTAAAAGGTCTTGTGCTCGATAAACGTAGCAGGCGTTTGCGCAAAATAATGGCTACCCGCCATGCTCACTGCGACGCGGATTTGTGCATCATTACTCTTTGGTGCTGGCAGTGATACGAGCCAGTGGGTACCTTTATTACCGGTGGCTTGCATTGCTTGGGGCGAGGTCTGTGCCAGGCCAATACGAACACCTTCTAAAGGCAACTCACTGATCAGCCGCAACGTCAGCTGATTATCCTCGATCCCTTGTGACTCCAGTTTGAGTTTCATATCACCATTTTCGAGCTGGCAAAATCCGCTGGTATAGCGACAGTTGGAACGGACAGCAAGCGGGTAGCTTTTCCCCGGTTGGGCCGCCTTGGGCGCTTCAGACACACTGGCATCGACCGCAAAATAGGCTATCACTGCGAGCACTGGCGCGACTAGCATCGCGATAACTACATGCTTGTTGGTTAATAAACGCGTTATCGTTGACATCATGCCTCTCCTTGGCTGGCCATAATCGGTCGTTTAAAAGCCCCCGAAGGGGCTTGGATAGTTTAACACTGTATCAGTGTGATTGCGCATCACCCGCACCCGATGGCATGCGAACGTGTTCGACTAAGTCTTGCACCTCTTGCGGTGTTTCCTTCGTCATGCGTGACACAATGATAGCGACAACAAAGTTGCAGACTGCCCCGACTGCACCAAAGGCATTGGGTTCAATCCCTAAGATCCAGTTGCTGCCTAAGCCTTCAAAGTAGGTCCAATCAGCGACAAACAGAATCCCTTTATGTTGGAAGACATAGAACAGGGTGACACTGATCCCCGCTACCATACCCGCAATTGCGCCCTCTTTATTGATGGTTTTGGTGAAGATCCCCATCATCAGTACCGGGAATATCGATGACGCGGCCAAACCAAAGGCAAGTGCCACTGTCCCGGCCGCAAAGCCTGGTGGATTGAGCCCCAAGTATCCAGCGCCGGCAATCGCTAATGCCATGGATATCCGGCTCGCCATCAGCTCGCCTTTTTCACTGATATTCGGATTGACGACCCCCTTAATCAGGTCATGGGATATCGCGGACGATATAGCCAATAATAACCCGGCTGCGGTCGATAAAGCGGCCGCCAGGCCACCGGCGGCAATCAAGGCGATCACCCAGTTAGGCAGTTTGGCGATTTCGGGATTGGCCAGGACAATAATATCGCGGTCAACGCGTAATTCGTTGGTTTCCGGATCCGACGTGTACTGAATTTTTTGATCGCCGTTTTTATCATCAAAACCAAGTAGCCCGGTTTTTTCCCAGTTTTTGAACCAGTCTGGACGCTCGTCATAGACAAGATTGTCGCCATTAGGCAGATTCACAGTGTCCATTAAGTTCAAGCGCGCCATTGCCGCGACCGCAGGTGCTGAGGTGTACAAAATCGCGATAAAGAACAGCGCCCAACCCGCAGAAGCCCGAGCATCACGTACCTTAGGCACGGTAAAGAAACGGATAATGACGTGGGGTAAGCCAGCAGTACCAATCATCAGTGACATGGTGTAGGCAAACATATTGAGCGTACTGCCACGCACTGCGGTGGTGTATTCCACAAAGCCAAGTTCGGTGACCACCTGATCCAGTCGATCGAGCAGATACTGATCGGTGCCCGCCATGGTGCTACCGAGACCCAGCTGTGGGAACGGATTACCAGTCAAGTTAAGGGAAATAAAGATTGCGGGAATGGTGTAAGCTAAAATGAGTACGCAATATTGAGCAATTTGGGTGTAAGTAATGCCTTTCATCCCGCCCATCACGGAATACATAAAGACGATTACCATACCGATTAATAGCCCGGTGGAGTAATCCACTTCTAAAAAGCGACCAAAAGCCACCCCAACCCCTTTCATCTGACCGATAACATACGTCACTGAGGCGATGATTAAGCAGATGACAGCGACGATACGTGCGGTTTTTGAATAAAAGCGCTCACCGACAAACTCTGGCACGGTAAATTTGCCAAACTTACGGAGATAAGGCGCGAGCAGCAATGCAAGAAGCACGAAGCCGCCAGTCCAACCCATTAAAAACACCGAACCGCCATAACCCATAAAGGCAATTAAGCCGGCCATTGAAATAAAGGAAGCGGCTGACATCCAGTCTGCAGCGGTGGCCATCCCGTTTGCGATGGGGTTGACCCCGCCGCCCGCGACGTAAAACTCCTTGGTGGAGCCTGCGCGTGCCCAAATTGCAATCCCGATGTAGAGTGCGAATGTGAACCCGACAACAATATAAGTAATGGTTCTTAAATCCATGTGTTTATCCTCTTACTCGTCGTCAACACCGAACTCGCGATCGAGTTTGCGCATTTGTTTGGTATACACAAAAATGATGCCGAGGAAGGTATAAATCGATCCCTGCTGAGCAAACCAGAATCCTAATTTGTAGCCGCCAATTTGAATGGTATTGAGAGCATCAACGAATAAGATCCCGCAGCCAAATGAGACCACAAACCAGACAATCAGTAAGCTGATCATCAGTTTTACGTTTCTGTCCCAGTAGGCTTTTGCGTGTTCCTTGCTTTGAAACGCCATCGCCTTCTCCTTGTTTATTACGTTAATGGAATGTTACGTAATGACGATAGCAGGGGTTAGGCAAAGCGACATTGCAACTTTAGTCGAGCTTAGTTGTAGGCAATCGCAGGAAAAATCAGGTGTTTTGTGAGGTAGGTTGGGCTGGCTCCGTGTGAGCCAGCCAAGGCTTTCGCTAAAGGTCTAACTTAAGTGGTAAAACTTTTGGACCCCTTCGAGTAAATTAGCCACTGCCACCGAGGCGAGAATCAGCCCCATTACGCGACTGATAATAGAAGCGCCCACATTACCAATCACCTTGTGAATCACATTGGCCCCGAGGAGTAAAGCCAAGGTCGCGAGCAGAACTAAAAACATCACTCCCGCTGTGATCGCTTGTTCAGCAATGGCATAGCGGTTGTTATCGGTGAGCATCACAATGGCCATCATGGCGCCAGGGGAGGCAATGGAAGGCACAGCCAAGGGGTAAACGGCCGTTGCCGCTATCTCGGCTTTATCCACGTTTTCGCTCAGCATTTTGGCCTCTTGGCTGGGTTTGCCTTCGCCGAAAATCATGGTCAGAGCAAAAAGAAGGAGTACTAAACCGCCCGCGGCTTGAAATGCGGGCAGTGGAATTTGCATCGCTTCTAACAAAATCTGACCAATAATGAGAAAGAAAAGCAAAATCGCAAAGGAAATAGTGACGGCTTTAATCGCAACGCGGCGTTTTTGTTTCGCTGTCATATGGCTGGTTTGCGAGAGATAAATGGGCACGCTACCGACAGGATCGATCACGGCCCATAAGATCACGAATTGTGTAGCCAGAATACTTAGCATGGGCGCTCCATAATAGGGTCGAGGGCGCTAGCGTATCAAAGTTCTATATTGGATTGCTGCAATAAAATCACCGCTTGCGTACGATTTTTCACCCCGAGCTTGCGGAAAATAGCCGTCATATGCGCTTTGATGGTGGCTTCGGAAACGGCGAGATCGTAAGCGATTTGTTTATTGAGCAGACCGTCACAGAGCATCCGTAACACCTTATACTGCTGCGGTGTCAGCGCAGCGAGTTTGCTAGATAGGCACTCGCTGTCATCCTCCTCGCCGAGATCATCAGGAAAACAAGGCGTTCCCTCGAGTACCTGGGTTAATGATTGTACCAAGGCGCGCATATCGCTGGACTTAGGGATAAAGCCAAACGCACCATGTGAATGCACTTGACGGATCACATTGCGTTCTTCGCTGGCAGAGACGACGACAATGGGCAGGTTAGGATATTGGTTGCGCAGCTCAATCAGACCGGACATGCCGTTAGCGCCGGGCATTTTGAGGTCGAGTAAGACTAAATCGACGTCAGCATCTCGTGCGAGTATTTTATGCAAGCTATCTAAGCTATCTGCTTCCAACAGGTTGGCACCGCTTATCGCCATATGCACAGATTGAAATAAGGCATTTCGAAATAGTGGATGATCATCAGCAATAACGATGGTGTGTTGCGCTTCCATAATGCGGCTATCTTTCCCTTCAGTTTCTTTCAACCTATCACCCGATGCAGGGCTTATCAATTTTGTAACAAGAGAACTAAGAGATTGATCATTCCTTGCTTTTTACTGACGGCATAAGTACATGTTCATTGAGGTGAGCGAGAAATGCCTCAGGAGGTAAAAAGCCGATTATACGCGCCGCTTGATTTCGTTCCCCCGTGGGAAGCCAAAAATCGAGAGTCGGTAAGCCTGCCACCGCTTGGCTACGCATCAAGGCAAAATCTTCCGGACGGTTTTCACTCAGGTTCACTTTAATTCGGTGCATAGTACTAAGTGGCTTAGCCACTGCCGGATCAGTGAATGTCTTTTGCGCAAACTGTTTGCATGGAATGCACCAGTCGGCGTAATAGTCGACAAAGGCGACTTGTTGATTGGTAGCGGCTTTGGCAAGTTCAGCCTCAAGCGCGGCTTGGCTGTTCACCGTAATAAACGCAGGGGCCTGGACTGTGTCTTCTGATTGTACTGGCGCAGCCCGATAATGCGCATAACGTACATATGCAACACTCATTGCAATCGCGCTGAGTAGGCAAGCTGCAGTGAACAACCAACGACGGCGTGATTTCATCGTGTGCCCTTTTTCTATGACTAGCCTGAGTATACACAATTAGCAGAACAGTGTGGTAAGTGTGGTCGAATAGATCAAACGTTTAAGCGCGGTATGCATCTTGCTGTTATGCGTCGCAAGGAGAGTCGCTAAATATTTTCACGTACCTAGCGACGATGCCTTAGCGATGCGATGTGTCTCGACAATGGGAGCGTTTAAGTGCGTTTTTTCGCGCGCCCTTGTACGGCTTTAAAACGCGGATTCGTTTTGCAAATGACAAACATGCGTCCGCGACGACGGACAACCTGGCAATCAGGGTGACGCTGGCGGGCGCTTTTCAGTGAGTTCAATACCTTCATGACGACGCCTTTTGACTGCGACCAATTTGGCCAAACTTGCGCGCAAAGTTGGCGGCGCGCCCCTCTTTATTGGCAGCGCGTTGTTTACCTGTGTACACCGGATGTGAAGCGCTCGAGATATCCAACGGGTAGTAAGGATAGGTTTTGCCATCTTGCCACTCAATGGTGCGTGATGTTTGCAAGGTTGATCCGATTATAAAATAGGCGTCAACGCTGGTGTCATGAAAAACGACAGGGCGGTACTCGGGATGGATATTAGCTTGCATAATGACTCCTCATTAATTGTTATGATATAACATAACAATTAAAAGCAGAAAAGAAAAGCTTGCCTAGTGTCTAGGTTAAAGATCTCAATTTCCGAACTTTTTGTTGTCAGTTCGCGAAAAGTGTTACTTTTTCTTACTTGAATCAACATACGCGTTACGGGGCCTGGTTAGACTTTGGCCATGGTGCTGGGCGCGTTTGCTCTCGTGTGTGAACGCGACGTAGTGGGAAAGTCTATCCAAAGTAGGAGAAAATTATGTTTTTGGTTGAGTTATTAGTGGTACTCAGCTGCATCTTAGTGGGTGCCCGTATCGGCGGCATCGGTTTAGGTGTGATGGGCGGGCTTGGACTCTTAGTGTTGAGCTTTGTGTTCGGGTTGCAACCGACGCATCCTCCGATTGATGTTTTATTAATGATCATGGCGGTAGTTGCCGCTGCCGCGACCATGCAAGCGGCAGGGGGCCTCGATTTTTTAATTAAAATTGCCAGTGGCATTCTGCGCAAAAATCCACGTCATATTACTTTTGTTGCACCTTTAGTGACGTATGTCTTTACCATGATGGCAGGGACGGGACACGTGGCGTACTCGGTGTTGCCAGTTATTGCCGAAGTGAGCCGCAAAAGCGGGATTCGTCCTGCCCGCCCACTCGGTATGGCGGTGATTGCCTCACAGTTTGCGATTGTGGCCAGCCCGATTGCCGCTGCTGTGGTTGCATGTGTCGCCTTTTTAGAACCGCAAGGCATCACACTGACAGATGTTCTATCAGTGACCATTCCTAGCACCTTTATCGGTTTGGCGCTGGCGTGTGTGATCGTGAATAAACTGGGCAAAGAGCTTAAAGACGATCCTGAATATCAACGTCGTCTGCAAGATCCCGCGTTTCGCCGGGAAATGGAAGCTGACCTCGCGGTTGAAGATATCGAAGTCACCCCTGAGGCGAAAAAATCGGTTGCATTGTTCTTATTCGGTGCGTTAGCCGTGGTCATCATGGGGGCTTTCCCTGCTTTGCGTCCGGCATTTGATGGTGAGCCAATGGGCATGGCCCACACCATTGAAATCGTCATGTTGTCGGTTGCTGCGTTAATTATTCTGACTTGTAAACCAGACGGTAATGCGATTAGCCAAGGCTCAGTATTCCATGCTGGGATGCGTGCCATCGTTGCTATCTTTGGTATTGCTTGGTTAGGGGATACCTTGGTTGCCGGCCATCTAGATATGGTCAAAGACGCGGTATCTGGCTTGGTTGAAGTGGCGCCCTGGACATTTGCTTTTGCCTTATTTGCCCTATCAGTGATGGTGAATAGTCAAGGTGCAACGACGGCGGTGCTTGTTCCAGTAGCGATTTCGCTTGGCTTACCTCCTTCGATGATCATTGCCACCTTTGTTGCGGTAAATGGTTATTTCTTCGTCCCGAATTATGGTCCGATTATCGCTTCAATTGATTTTGACCGCACCGGTACCACGCGGATTGGTAAGTATGTGTTCAACCATAGCTTTATGTTGCCAGGCTTACTGAGCATGGTCTTTAGTATTGCATGTGGTTTGTTGATTACCCAGGTGTTGTAGCGGCTGTTTCACCGGCATGAAAAAGGGCGCTATAAGCGCCCTTTGTTGTTTTATGGTTGTTGTGATTTTGACCGACTAAGCGTTAAAGCGTTTACCGCGGTATTTGGGGTGCATGAGGTTCTCAACGGAGAAAATCTCATCAAGCTCAGACTCTGTCATCAAACCACGCTCGAGTATCACCTCTTTAACACTTTTACCGGTTTCCGCACAAATCTTGCCGACAATATCGCCTTCGTGATGACCGATAAAGGGGTTGAGATAGGTGATAATCCCAATCGAGTTATGCACGTAGTGCTCGCACACTTCTTGGTTAACCGTAATCCCGCTTACACACTTCTCACCCAAGTTCCGGCAGCCATTCGCCAGGATGGAAATAGACTCAAACAGTGCCTGCCCAATTACGGGCTCCATCACGTTAAGCTGAAGTTGGCCGGCTTCGGCAGCAAAGGTGATGGTAGTGTCGTTCCCCATGACTCGATAACAAACCTGATTGACTACTTCAGGGATCACCGGGTTGACCTTGGCAGGCATGATGGATGAACCGGCTTGCATTTCAGGCAAGTTAATTTCATTCAGTCCTGCACGAGGGCCAGAAGAAAGTAGGCGTAAATCATTACAGATCTTCGATAGTTTCACCGCCAGGCGTTTTAGCGCGCCATGCACCATGACATAGGACCCACAGTCTGAGGTGGCTTCAATCAAATCTTCTGCCGGTATACAAGGTAAACCAGTAATCTCTGCAAGGCGTTTCACCGCCAGTTGCTGGTAACCTTCTGCAGCATTCAACTTCGTCCCGATCGCGGTGGCGCCTAAGTTCACTTCTAAAAGCAGGGCCGCCGTATATTTGATGTTTTTAATCTCTTCACGCAGCAGTACAGAGAAGGCTTTGAACTCTTGTCCCACTGTCATTGGCACCGCATCTTGCAGCTGGGTACGGCCCATTTTTATGACATGAGCGTACGTGTCTGCTTTGACATCGAATTCTTTTTGTAAGTAATCAATCGCATCCATCAGTTTGAGAATGCTGTTATATACCGCAATTCGAAATCCGGTTGGATACGCACAGTTAGTGGATTGGCTCTTGTTGACGTGATCGTTAGGGTTAATCACATCATAATCGCCTTTCTCGTGCCCCATCAGTTCAAGCGCAAGGTTGGCAATTACCTCGTTGGCGTTCATGTTTACCGAGGTGCCTGCGCCGCCTTGAAAGACATCCGAGGGGAACTGATCCATGCATTTGCCGGTTTCCAACATCTGGTCACAGGCTTTGATGATGTAATCACCGACGTCAGCAGGGATCACGCCAAGTTCTTGGTTGGCCATTGCGGCGGCCTTTTTGGTATAAACCATGCCGCGTACGAAATCTGGGATATCAGAAATACGGGTGCTTGAAATAGTGAAGTTCTCAATCGCGCGCAAGGTATGAATGCCATAATACGCATCTGCAGGCACCGCTCGTTGGCCGAGTAAGTCCTCTTCCAAGCGGGTGGCAGTGGTTTGCGTAGGGGTATCATTAGGGGTAATAATCGTCTGAGACATGCGTTGGCCTTAACATCAAGTTATTATAATGATTAAAACGTCGCCACAAATATTGCTGTAGAATCCATTCCTCAGAGATTTTGGCTGGATGTATCGTCTATTACATCGTTTCAACCCATATTACAGCACATGATGCGGTTGAAATGGCTGACTTCCGTCACAGCTGTAACATGATGACTAAACAAAATGCGCTTTCTTGCGCTGGGATTCAAGCAGTAAATACAGGATCCCGGTTCGGCTTTTGCCTTATTTTGATGTTAGGATGAAACGTCAATTTTTAGCGCGAGGTGAACCGTGTTTCCAGTCTTACTACTGCTATTTATTCTGGTCCCAGTGATCGAAATTGGCCTATTTATTCAGGTCGGCGGCTGGCTGGGCTTGTGGCCGACCTTGGCGTTGGTTCTGATCACGGCATTTGTCGGTGCGTCTTTGGTCCGTAATCAGGGGTTGATGACGCTAGCCTCGGTGCAGGATAGGCTCAATCGCGGTGAGTTACCGGCGCAGCAAATCCTTGAAGGCGTGATGCTTGCGGTAGCAGGTGTCTTGCTGTTGACGCCAGGCTTTATGACCGATGCGATGGGGATGTTGGTGCTGCTACCAGCACCGCGTGCGGCGCTCGCCAAACAAGTGATGAAGCGCGTCACTGTCTCTCAAGCGGGCTTTAGCCAAGGTGGCTTCCATCAAGGGGGCAATGCGCAAGGCCCCTTTGGTGACGATCCTTTCCGTCGTGGCGGGCGCGATGACGATGGCAACACCTTTGAAGGTGAGTACGAGCGTAAAGACGATGACGACGATGACAATCATCGCCTAAGATAACGTTTACGTTGTAAAAAAACATCGACAAAAATGGCCGCACACTGCGGCCATTTTTAGTTTTTTGCGGACCTTATGGGCCTATTGCACTATTGTCGTTTATTCAGCGAGTGTCGTTTATTCAGCAAGCTCAGGGCGTTGGCGATATTGGTCGAGTGATGCTGGGTTATCCAGTGCGCTTAACTGTGCCACGTCTTGGCCATGGACCACATCGCGCACCGCCAGCTCGGCCAGTTTCCCTGACTTGGTGCGCGGAATATCGCTCACCTCGGCAATCACCGCGGGAACATGACGTGGTGTGCACTGGGTGCGGATGGTTTTTTTGATGGTTTGCTTGAGTGGCTCATCCAGTGTCACGTCGGCGGCGAGTTTGACGAACAGCACCACGCGGACATCATTTTGCCATTGCTGGCCGATGACTACTGAATCGATGATCTCGCTAAGCTGGTTAACATGGCGATAGATTTCCGCCGTACCAATTCGCACCCCGCCTGGGTTTAATACCGCATCAGACCGACCATAAAACACCATGCCACCTTGTGCGGTCAGGCGCACATAGTCACCATGGAACCAGATGTCATCAATCTTGCTCCAGTAGGCATTGTGATAGCGACTGCCATCGGTATCGTGCCAAAAGCCAACCGGCTGGTTGGGGAAGCTATTACAACACACCAGTTCCCCTTTCTGCTCTTCAACCGCTTGGCCTTGGGCGTTAAACACTTGTACATCGAGCGCCAAGCCGCGCTTTTGGCTTTCACCGCGATAAACCGGTGATAGTGGGCTGCCAAGAACAAAACAGCCACAAATGTCGGTGCCACCCGCAATCGAGCTTAATTGCAGATCAGGCTTTATTTTTTGATAGACATAATCAAACTGTTCGGGCGCAAGTACCGAGCCGGTCGAACATAGGACGCGTAGTGACGTCAGCGAGTAATCATCTTTCGGCGCCACACCTTGTTTTTTCAATGCCTCTAAGTATTTGGCTGCGGTGCCAAAAAGGGTGAGCCGGTGCCGCTCGGCCAGTCGCCAAAGTACCCCCGCATCGGGATAAAACGGCGAGCCATCATAGAGCACCAAGGTCGCGCCGCTTGCTAAAGCGCTGACTTGCCAATTCCACATCATCCAGCCGCAGGTGGTGAAATAGAAAAAGCGATCGCCGGGGCGCACATCCGAATGGAGCTGATGCTCTTTCAAATGATTGAGCAATATCCCCCCTACCGAATGAATAATGCACTTGGGCTTACCCGTGGTGCCGGAAGAGTAAAGCACAAAGAGTGGGGCATTGAACGCCACGCGGGTAAAGCGAAGCGGCGGCACGTCCTTGACTAATAAGTCCTGCCAGTTATCCACGCCAGCAGGTAAAGAAGGTCGCTCGCCATCAAAAGGGATCACCACTAGGCGTTCAATGGCCGGTACGTTACCCACCGCCTGCTGTGCTTTATTCAGGCAGTCATAGGTTTTGCCGTTATAGTGGTAATGATCGGTGGTAAACAGCACTTTGGGCTCGGTTTGGCCAAAACGGTCTAACACACTGTCGACGCCAAAGTCCGGTGAGGTTGAGGTCCAAATCGCGCCCAGAGCCGCGGTGGCAAGCATTGCAATCACGGTTTCAGGCAGATTAGGTAAATAGCCAGCAACCACATCGCCCGGCTGAACGCCTTGCATATCTAGGTAGTGACGGATGGCCGCGACCTGATCGACGAGCTCACGCCAAGTGAGGGTTCGTGCTACCTCATGCTCACCGCTAAAAATCATCGCCGGTTGGTCGGCATATTGCTCTGCGTGCTTGAGCAGGTTTTCGGCATAGTTCAGACGTGCGGTGGGAAACCAGTGGCTATCTCGATTGGGGTGCTCGGGATCGATATCGCACACTCTCTCGCCCGGATCGCCGATCACGCCGGCAAATTGCCATAACTGTTGCCAAAAATCGCCGCTTTGACGTACTGACCATGCGTAAAGATCGTCATAACCGCTTAGCTGGGTGTCGTGAGTCTGATTCACGGCACGGATAAACGCAGCGAGTAACGTGTGGGTTTGACGTTCCTTATCCGGCGCCCACAACAATCCGTCTTTCATGTCCTCTCCTTAGCCCTTATCAGGGTGTGCCTGTATAAATGCATCCAACGTTTGGCATTGTGATTCAATGCGTGTCAGGGTTGGGTATGCCGTTAAATCAAACGCAAATCGGCGTGCATTAAACAGCTGCGCGACCAAACAAATATCGGCCAAATTGGGCGCTTCTCCGCCGATAAAGGAGCTGTCTAATCCTTGTAGTTTGGCTTCCAAGCCATCGAACCCTTGTTTTAGCCAATGGTGATACCAAGTGATTTTGTCATCATCACTGTGGCCAAAGGGGCCGGTTAAGTATTGCAGAACTCGCAAGTTATTGAGTGGATGCACATCACAGGCAATATCGAGTGCCAGAGAGCGGCACTGGGCTTTTTGCACTGGATCACCGGGGAGCAGTTTGACCTGTGGATAGCGCTCATCGAGGTATTCGATAATGGCGAGCGATTGGCTCAAGGTGACATCGCTATCGACCAAGGTAGGCACTAAACCGGCGGGGTTGAGCGAACGATAGGCGTCACTGTGCTGATGTTTATCCAGAAGGGACACGGTTTCTCGTTGGTAGCTGAGGCCTTTAAGGCCAAGGGCGATGCGGACGCGGTAGGCCGCGGTCGACTTACTGTAATCATAAAGCAGCATACAAGCTCCTAGACGGCGTCAACGTCAAGCGCGCCCAGAGGCACCGGGCGCGCATCAAGGTTACTCTGCGATGTAACGGGTCACAGTTTGCTCAATGGCGCCGAAAATAGACGCATCTTGGCTGTCGCGCATATCGATAGTGACGCTATCGCCAAAGGTCATAAACGGGGTTTTTGCCTCGCCTTGGTCGATAATTTCCAGCATGCGCTTTTCGGCTAAGCAGCAAGAGCCTTTACTGCGATCGGTATTGGACACCGTGCCGGAGCCAATAATGGTCCCGGCACTGACATGACGGCTTTTCGCTACATGGGCGACCAGTTCGGCAAAATCAAAGGTCATATCGACACCGGCTTCGGGCGAGCCAAACCAGTCGCCGTTCAGAGTGACATGCATCGGCAAGTGGACTTTATGGTCGCGCCAGTGATCGCCAAGCTCATCGGGGGTAACCGCCACCGGCGAAAAAGCAGAGGCGGGCTTGGATTGGAAAAAACCGAACCCTTTGGCAAGCTCGCCGGGGATCAGGTTGCGCAGAGAAACATCGTTGACCAGCATCAGTAATTTAATGTGTTGGCCCGCTTTGTCAGCGCTTAGGTGCATGGGCACATCATCGGTGACGACGGCTAGCTCGGCTTCAAAGTCACAGCCCCACGCATCATCCACTAATTCAATCTCATCACGCGGACCAAGAAAGCCATCAGACATGCCTTGATACATCAAAGGATCGGTCCAAAAACTCTCAGGCATTTGTGCGCCGCGTGCTTTGCGCACCAGTTCAACGTGGTTAACGTAGGCGCTACCATCCGCCCACTGAAAGGCGCGGGGCAGCGGTGAATCGCAGACACTTGGGTCAAAGGCAAAAGACTCACTGACTTGGTTGTCGTTAAGCGCGTCATAGCGCTGAGTCAGTTTGGGCGCAAGGGTCGTCCAATTATCGAGTGCCGCTTGTAGTGTGGGCGCAATATCGTCGGCGTGGACGGCGCGAGTAAGGTCGCGAGAGACCAAAATCAATTTGCCATCACGTCCGTGTTTGAGTGAAGCCAGTTTCATTGCTTTCTCCTTCGCTATTCTGCGTCACTTGGCGTGCGCCAAGAGTAGACATAATCGGTCAGTTCGGTGGCTTTCGCCGCGTCGCCCATATCAAGTGGCATGCGGGTATCGATCATCACCGCCACTTCATCGGTCTCTTTTTTCTGATGCTTTTTGCCCGCGGCAAAGGCTTTTGGGTGAGGTCCATGTGGGAAGCCACAAGGGTGTAAGGTCACCATACCGGCATCAATGTTATCGCGGCTGAAAAAGTCACCTTGGTGATAGAAAAGCACTTCATCATAGTCATCGTTATTGTGGTAAAAAGGCACCTTCAGTGCGCCAGGATCCGACTCGATCGGGCGGGGGACAAAGGTACAAATCACAAAACCTTGCGCGACAAAGGTGGTGTGCGCGGATGGCGGCAAGTGATAACGATGGCTCATTAGTGGGCGGATATCTCGCCAGTTAAGCCGGAATACGGTGAGGTTGCCCTTCCAGCCTACGGCATCGAGTGGGTTATAAGGATAAGTGACACGGTTGAGCTGTTGGCGCGATTTGATCATCACCTGCCAGCTTTCGCTATCGGATTGCTGGGCTTTAAAGCTATCGTCAATACGTGCATGTTCTAGCACCGCGGGGTCAAACACCGCATGCTCGCCGACAATGCCTCGTTCGGCGCTCATGTAGGAGCCATGTGTCGCTTCAATCATCAGCAAAGTAGTGGCCTCATCCGGCACCAGTCGCCAGCTGGTGGCACGAGGAATAATCAAGTAATCGCCTTTGCTGTAGCGCAAGTGGCCGTAATCGCAATACAGCGAGCCTTCCCCCTGATGGACGAATAAGCAATCGTCGCCATCGCTGTTGCGCACCAGATAAGACATGGCGGTATCGGTGCGCCATAAGCGAACCTGAACATTGGCATTGGATAACAGCACAGGGGCATCCATTGGCGACGTGCCTTGCGTTTCAACTCGGTTGGTGTCAAAAGCATGCGGTCGCAATGGGCCTTCCCACTCACTCCAGCCCGTCGGGGGATGGCGGTGATACATATGGCTGGCCGGGCCAAAAAAGCCTTCCTTGCCACATTCGCGCTCGTAGGTTCCTTCGGGAAAGTCGCAGTGGGCTTGACGTGAGGCGTCCCCTTCACGAATGGGGAATGAAAACCACTTTCGCATATCTCGCTCCTTGTGCTGGGCGGCCGTGGTCACCGGTACGGCCAAATAGTTTCAAAAGAAACAATCTATCCGTTTATACTAGCGAGCAGACAAGATAAAAAGCAACGTACTGTTAACAAATATTTTACCTTGTCTGTTCAGTATTTTTGCCGCCTAAAAACCGTAAGTGTAAACAAAGCACTACCTTTGCATCTTATCGACGCCTCTCGTAAAGTAAGGTATATGATTTCAATTGAAACTAACTGATATGACCGTTCCGCACCTAGCCCTTGACAGTTTTTTGCCCTACAAATTAGTTCACACCGCAGAGCTGGTTGCCGATAGTCTTGCGGCACGTTATGAAGCAGAGTTTGGATTGTCGCGTCCAGAATGGCGCGTGCTGGCCTCTTTGGGCGCACGGGATGGCGTGATGGCGAAAGATTTAGCCGCAGAAACGCGGTTGGATAAAGTGAGAGTGTCGCGCTTGCTTACCCGTTTAGAGCAGCATCAGTTGGTAGAGCGACGCGCGTGTCAAGGTGATCAGCGCGCCGCGTTAGTCCATTTGACCGACAAAGGCCGCACCCATTATCAGACCATTATTCCCAAGGTGTTGGAGTGGGAAAAAGCCATGCTTGAGGGACTCAGTGCGGCGCAGTATCAAGCCTTATATCAGGCATTAGATGCCTTGCAGCACCGAGTGTATCACTTGGATCAGACCGGCAGTGACGAAGCCAGTGTTTGACGGCGCAACACCACGGCATACAGGTACGCCATAATACCGGCCAGTAGATTGGCAACAGCGATTCCCGCAAACAGGCCATGGGTGCCGTTGACCATGCCGCCCAGCCACGCACAGGGCACTAAGAAAACAAACAAACGGACTAGGTTGCAGGCGAACGAATGCAGCGAACGCTTCATGGCATTCAGGCCACCGACCAATAACATCAAGGTGCCTTGTAAGCCGTAACTGGCCGGGACCACCATCAAATAGTGGGCAATTTCTTGTTGAACCCGCACATCGTCACTGAACACATCCGCAATCAGATCGATAAAAGGCCACAGCGATAAGTACAAGGCAAATTGGAACAAGATAGCAAAGCGCATCGCACTGAACAGCGCCTGAAAGGCCCGCTGATGGTATTGGGCGCCAAAGTTTTGCGACATTAAGGGCGTAAGCGAAGACGTCATTGCCATCATCACTATCAATAAAATCGCTTCAATCCGTTGCGCGGCGCCATAGGCGGCAACGCTTTCTGTGCCTTGTGAGGCGAGCATCATCATTAATATGGCAGCTGCGGCGGGGTTGAGCGCATTGGTCATTCCAGCAGGCATGCCAATTTTAAGAATTTGGCTCACATCGTTGCCAATCTGTTGCCATTGCGGCGCAATCAGTAACTGCTCTCGTCGAGTGAGTACGATAAGTGCAGCGAGCATGGCACCGGCCCAGCTCAAGGCACTGGCGATAGCGGCACCTTGCACGCCTAGTTCAGGGAAAGGGCCTAAACCAAAAATTAGCAAGGGGTCGAGAACGCCATTAATCAGCCCAGAGACCATCATGATTTTGGCTGGGGTTTTGGTATCACCTGTGGCACGAATGGCGGCATTACCTGCCATCGGTACCACCAATAAAGGAATCGTGAGGTACCATATCTGCATATATTCATGGATCAGTGGAAGTAAATCTTTACTGGCGCCTAATGCAGAAAAAACGGGAACAATGGTGGCAGCACCCAACCAGCCAACCAACATCACGAGCAACAAGGCCAATAATAATCCGTGGGTTGATACGCGCGCCGCATCTTGGTGATCTCCTTGGCCGAGTAAACGTCCGACAAGTGCTGCAATACCGACTCCTAACCCGAGAGTGATGGAGTTCACCGCAAAGGTGATAGGAAAGGTAAAACTCACCGCTGCCAACGCCTCTGTCCCTAGTTGCGAGATAAAAAAGGTATCGACCACGTTGAACATGATGATCGCAAACAGGCCGAACACCATTGGAATCGTCATTTTGCGCAAGGTTTGATTAATTGGAGCAGAAAGCAACCCGTGTTTATCGTTCATAGTCTCTGATCGCTGAGTTGGGACGGCTTACCCTAGCGGATCCGCATAAGGTGAGAAAGTTACGTGTCTAAAAAAAACAAAAAAATTGCTGTAAAGCCCTTGGGAAAGAAAAAGTCCGTCCCCACATAGGGAGAGACATCAGGTACCGGACGCATGTACGGCCTGTGTGCATACTTACTTCATCAAACGGAACATCATTACTAATTCAGGAGACGACCGATGAACATTCGTCCACTACATGATCGCGTTATCGTTGAGCGCCAAGAAGCTGAGTCTAAATCAGCGGGCGGCATCGTGTTAACTGGTTCTGCTGCAGAAAAATCTACCCGCGGTAAAGTACTGGCGGTAGGTAAAGGCCGTATTCTTGAAAACGGCAGTGTGCAGCCGTTGGACGTTCAAGTGGGTGACACTGTTATCTTCTCTGAAGGCTTTGGTACCAAAACCGAAAAGATCGAGGGTCAAGAGGTTTTGATCTTGTCTGAAAGCGACATTATGGCAATCGTTGAGTAATTCATTTCACCTCCAATCAATAACGTAAGAAAGGAATAAAAACATGGCTGCTAAAGACGTTAAATTTAGTGACGACGCACGTGCGAAAATGCTCGAAGGTGTGAATGTTCTGGCGGATGCCGTTCGCGTCACCCTGGGCCCTAAAGGCCGTAACGTAGTGCTCGACAAATCATTCGGTGCACCAACCATCACTAAAGATGGTGTTTCTGTTGCGCGTGAAATTGAGCTGGAAGACAAATTCCAGAACATGGGCGCGCAAATGGTGAAAGAAGTCGCTTCACAAGCCAATGATGCGGCGGGTGACGGCACGACCACAGCGACCGTATTGGCGCAGTCTATTATTAGCGAAGGCCTAAAAGCAGTTGCTGCGGGCATGAACCCAATGGATCTGAAACGTGGTATCGACAAAGCTGTCGTTGCCGCGGTGGAAGAGCTGAAAAATCTGTCTGCACCTTGCACCAGCAACAATGCTATTGAGCAAGTGGGAACTATCTCGGCAAACTCTGACCACACCGTTGGTAAGCTTATCGCACAAGCAATGGACAAAGTGGGCCGTGACGGTGTGATCACTGTTGAAGAAGGGCAGTCACTGCAAGACGAACTGAGCGTTGTGGAAGGCATGCAGTTCGACCGTGGTTACTTGTCTCCGTACTTCATTAACAACCAAGAAGCCGGTAATGTTGAACTGGATAACCCATTTATCCTACTGATCGACAAAAAAGTCTCTAACATTCGCGAACTACTGCCAACCCTTGAAGCGGTTTCTAAAGCGTCTCGTCCGCTGCTGATCATTGCAGAAGATCTTGAAGGTGAAGCGCTGGCCACCTTGGTGGTAAACAATATGCGCGGCATTGTCAAAGTGGCAGCAGTGAAAGCACCTGGTTTTGGTGATCGTCGTAAGGCGATGCTACAAGACATCGCGACCCTGACTTCAGGTACTGTCGTGTCTGAAGAGATCGGTATGGATCTTGAGAAAGTGACACTAGAAGACCTTGGCCAAGCCAAGCGTGTCACCATTACTAAAGACAACACCACAATTGTTGATGGTATTGGTGAAGAAGCGGCGATCGAAGGTCGTGTTGCTCAAATTCGTCAACAAATCGAAGACGCGACGTCTGACTACGACAAAGAAAAACTGCAAGAGCGCGTTGCCAAACTGGCTGGCGGTGTTGCGGTGATTAAAGTCGGTGCAGCGACCGAAGTTGAAATGAAAGAGAAGAAAGATCGCGTTGAAGACGCATTGCACGCAACCCGTGCTGCGGTTGAAGAAGGCGTGGTTGCCGGTGGTGGCGTTGCGCTTATTCGTGCTGCAAGCAAAGTCGGTGAGCTAAAAGGCGATAACGAAGAGCAAAATGTCGGTATCCGTGTGGCGCTACGTGCGATGGAATCACCACTGCGTCAAATCGCCACTAACGCAGGTGACGAAGATTCAGTGGTTGCGAACAACGTGAAAGCGGGTGAAAACCACTTTGGCTACAACGCATCAACTGGTGAATACGGTGACATGATTGAAATGGGTATCCTGGATCCAACCAAAGTGACGCGTAGTGCGCTTCAGTTTGCGGCATCCGTGGCTGGCCTGATGATCACCACCGAAGCCATGATTACTGATCTGCCACAAAAAGATGGCGGCGCTGATATGGGTGCTGCTGGAATGGGCGGTATGGGAGGAATGGGCGGCATGATGTAATCTGCCTCTCCTCCTTAAAGAAAAAACCCAGCTTCGGCTGGGTTTTTTCGTTCTCGGGCTGACGCCAATAACGCGACTCAGTGCGGAGACGCAGATGAAAAAATATTCATCACTGCTACACCCGAGACAATCAGTACCATGCCGATAATCGCCGCTGTATCGAGTTTTTGGTCAAAGACAAGCCAGCCAATTAAAGCAATCAATGTTACGCCAGCACCTGCCCAAATTGCATAAGCGATACCAACCGGTATAGCGCGTAGTGTCAGCGCGAGTAAATAGAAAGAAAAACTGTACCCCACTACGACTAACACCGAAGGGACGAGCTTTGAAAAGCCGTCGCTATTTTTGAGTGACGCCGTTGCAATTACTTCTGCCACAATCGCAAACCCCAGAAAAAGCCAGTGCTTCATATCGATGACTCCCAAGTGAGAAACAGGCCGACTATGCTACCAGCCCCTTTTCATGATGTATGCCTCATTTTTTCTAGAGAAAGGTGAAAATTTCGACTATGTTAATAAATCCAAACAAAAACAAGCCTTGCCTGAATGTTAAAATAGACAAAAAAAGCGACTTAGTATGTTTTTTGTGCGGGTGAGTTTTTTTTTGCAAAAAGGGGTTGCGGTAAAAACTGAGATCTCTATACTGCGCTTCCTGTCGACGGGGCAACGAGACGTAAGTCACGAAATGCAGACCACTAAGTCGACACGCTCTTTAACAATTTGACCTATGCAATCTGTGTGGGCACTCGTTGAGAATAGACAAAAAGATTTATTCGATGAACTGAGTGACCAATACGAAACAACGTTTACGTTGTTCGGCACAGTCAATTCGTTTGTCTCGCAAGAGACGAACAAAACAGTATTTATCGAGCCGTTTGTCTTTTCTTTGGAAAAGCAAACACC